>NZ_SPKP01000021.1:0-75168 GCF_023127835.1 Pseudomonas sp. B329
TCGACTGCGCCGGAAGTGGGGCGAATTATAGGCTTCCAGAATCTGCCGTCAAGGGTTAATTACACTTTTGTGGCAGAAGGTGTCTTTTTAGCAATAAGGCGAGGGATTCGGCGCATCACCGGTGGCACCCGCAACAAAAGAAGCAGTGCACCAATGGAAGCGTAGACAGCCCATTCCTTCAGATCAGCCCGAACTATCCAGAGCATGTGCAGCAAACCCAGGCCCAGGATCACATAGGTCAAGCGATGCAACTTCTTCCAGCGGCTACCCAATCGACGCTGGCTATAGCGGTTGGATGTGACAGCCAGCACCAATAGAGCCATAAACCCCAGCGCCCCCACAATTATGTAGGGCCGCTTGCGCAGTTCTACGCCGAGCTGCGACCAATCGAGCCCAAGGACGAACACGCAGTATGCCGCCAAATGCAGTACTACATAGGCGAAGCACCACAGCCCCAACTGCCGGCGTACCGCGATCCACCCTGCCCAACCGCTCAACTTCTGCAGCGGCGTCATCCCGAGCGTGATCAGCAGCAGGATCAACGTACCCAGCCCCAAGCGATCGACCAGCACTTTGCCCGGATCAGGCCCCAGGGCAAAACTCCATGCTTCATACAACCAGAGCAATGGCCAAACCGCCGCAGCTATAAAGACTCCAATGCGCCAGATTGGAAAGCGCATCAGTAGTTCTTCCGCAGATCGAGACCTGTATATAAAGACGCGACCTCATCCGCGTAGCCATTGAACATCTGCGTATCGCGCACGTTCGGGCTGAACAGGCCACTGGGTAGACGTCGCTCCCGCGCCTGGGTCCACCGCGGATGATCGACCGTAGGGTTCACATTTGCGTAGAACCCATACTCATCAGCCGCAATGCTCTGCCAGGTGGTTTTCGGCTGCTCGCTGACAAGGCTGATCCGCACGATGGATTTGACACTTTTGAAGCCGTACTTCCACGGCACCACCAAGCGCAACGGCGCACCATTCTGATTAGGCAGCTCGCGCCCATACATACCTACGGCGAGAATCGCCAGCGGGTTCATCGCTTCGTCCAGACGCAGCCCTTCTACATAAGGCCAGTCGATCAAGCCGAAACTGGAGCGCTGCCCAGGCATGCTCTTCGGGTCCTGGAGGGTTTCAAAACGGATGTACTTCGCTTTGGAGGTAGGTTCAACCTGCTTGAGCAAGGCCGAGATCGGGAAACCGATCCACGGAATCACCATCGACCAGGCTTCAACGCAGCGCAATCGATAGATCCGTTCTTCCAGCTCATAGGGTTTCATGAAGTCTTCCAAGGCATAACGCCCAGGCTTGGCCACCTCACCATCGATCACAACACTCCACGGCTCGGTCTTGAGCGCACCTGCATTCGCCGCCGGGTCGCCCTTGTCGGTACCGAACTCATAAAAATTGTTGTAGTGGGTTGCATCCTTGAACGGCGTGATCGCCTCGTCCTTGACCGTCACCGCCTGCCATTTCGTACCAGGAAGCTTCTCGGCAAACCAGTTGGGCGCCCTGCCCGCTTCGACATCGGCATAACGCGCCGCATCGCCCGCACTGGCCCAACGCGGCAAGCTACTGGCGGCAATACCGGCCAGCGCACCGCCGAGCAAACTGCGACGAGAGAAATAGAGGGATTCAGGCGTGACATCCGATTCATGGCAATCGGACGCTTTGGGTAGTTTGATTAACATGGCAACTCCGCAGCATTGGAGAACTGATGCACCAATAGACTGCGGAGTATGGGGGAAATTACATTAAGGCAATGTTTTGTCCCGGCGCAGATGCAGCAAATACTGAATCGGACCAGACGCGGCGTAAACCAGGAACGCCAGCAGCAGAATCCGCGGCGGATCACTGAACACCACTGCAAACACAAGCACCACCACAAGGATCGCCACGAAAGGCACGCGCCCTTTGAGGTCCAGCTCCTTGAAGCTGTTGTACTTGATATTGCTGACCATCAGCATCCCGGCCGCTGCAACCATCAACGCTACCAGGAACGACATCTTCGACCCCTGGATGCCGTAATCACTGAACGCCCAGACGATACCCGCCACGACGCCGGCGGCTGCCGGGCTGGCAAGCCCGATGAAGTAACGCTTGTCGGCAGTGCCCACCTGCGTATTGAAACGCGCCAGTCGCAACGCGGCACCGGCGACATAGATGAAGGCAACCATCCAGCCGACCTTGCCCATGTCACCCAATGCCCAAGCAAAAGCCAGCAGCGCAGGGGCGACACCAAAGGCAACCATGTCCGACAGCGAGTCGTACTCGGCGCCAAAAGCACTTTGGGTGTTGGTCATCCGCGCTACGCGCCCATCCAGGCCGTCGAGCACCATGGCCACGAAGATTGCGATGGCAGCAAAACCAAAGTACTTGCTGGCACTCGCCGCATCACCTGCCGCCAGCGCACTTTGGGCACTCATGGAGTTGATGATGGAATAAAAGCCGGCAAACAGGTTCGCCGTCGTAAACAGATTGGGCAGAAGATAGATGCCACGATGCCGGACCTTACGGCCTTCGGCGTCATGCCCTTCTTCGACATGTTCATCGATCGGCAGCATGCTTTCGGCGTCGGAAGCCTGGTTTGGCTCTTCGGGACGTTCGCTCATGGACTTTACCTTGCAACGGTGTGAAAAAATTCGACAGATACTTGCGGCGAGTGTTCGCCCGCAAACGATGCAGCTTTATACCAGAACCGGCCCGTCAAACGAAAAAACGCGGCCTAAGCCGCGTTTTCCCTTGATGCGTACGACTTAGTTCTTGGCTTTGTCGACGATCTTGTTGGCACCGATCCACGGCATCATGGAGCGCAGTTGCTCGCCGATGACTTCGATACCGTGAGCGGCGTTGTTACGGCGCTTGGCGGTCATCGAAGGGTAGCCGGTAGCGCCTTCGCTGATGAACATTTTGGCGTATTCGCCGTCCTGAATACGTTTCAGGGCGTTGCGCATGGCCTGGCGGGACTCGGCGTTGATCACTTCCGGACCAGTCACGTACTCACCGTACTCGGCGTTGTTGGAGATCGAATAGTTCATGTTGGCGATACCGCCTTCGTACATGAGGTCAACGATCAGCTTCAGTTCGTGCAGGCATTCGAAGTAGGCCATTTCCGGCGCGTAGCCAGCTTCAACCAGGGTTTCGAAACCGGCTTTGACCAGCTCAACGGTACCGCCGCACAGAACGGCTTGTTCGCCGAACAGGTCGGTTTCAGTCTCGTCCTTGAAGGTGGTTTCGATAATGCCGGTGCGACCACCACCAACGCCAGCAGCGTAGGACAGTGCAACGTTTTTGGCGTTGCCCGACGCGTCCTGGTAGATCGCGATCAGGTCAGGGATACCACCGCCTTTGACGAACTCGGAACGCACGGTGTGGCCCGGGGCTTTCGGCGCGATCATGATCACGTCGAGGTCAGCGCGCGGCACAACCTGGTTGTAGTGAATCGCGAAGCCGTGGGAGAAGGCCAGGGTGGCGCCCTTCTTGATGTTCGGCTCGATTTCGTTCTTGTACAGCGAGGACTGGAACTCGTCCGGGGTCAGGATCATGACCAGGTCGGCAGCCGCTACGGCGGAAGCAACGTCGGTCACTTTCAGGCCGTGGGCTTCAGCCTTGGCAACAGTAGCCGAACCTTTGCGCAGGCCAACGGTGACGTCCACGCCGGAATCTTTCAGGTTGCACGCTTGTGCGTGGCCCTGGGAACCGTAGCCGATGATGGCGACTTTCTTGCCCTGGATGATCGACAGGTCACAATCTTTATCGTAATAAACTTTCATGAGGTTCCTCTATATATCCAGGCCGTAAGGCCATTCGCTAATTTGGGTTAGATGCTGAGTACTTTGTCGCCACGGGCAATCCCGGTGACACCACTGCGTACGGTTTCCAGAATCGAGGCTGTCCCGATCGACTGGATGAAGCTGTCCAGCTTGTCGCTTGTACCGGTCAGTTGAACGGTATAAACGCTGGCGCTCACATCGACGATCTGCCCGCGATAAATATCGGTAGTGCGCTTGATCTCGGCACGCTGGGCACCCGTGGCCTTGACCTTGACGAGCATCAGTTCGCGCTCGATGTGGGCGCTTTCCGACAGGTCGACCAGCTTGACCACTTCGATCAGCTTGTTGAGGTTCTTGGTGATCTGCTCGATCACCTCATCGTGGCCAACAGTGGTCAACGTCAGGCGCGACAGGGTCGGGTCTTCGGTCGGCGCCACGGTCAGGCTTTCGATGTTGTAGTTGCGTTGCGAAAACAGGCCGACAACACGGGACAAGGCGCCGGGCTCGTTCTCCAGAAGCAGGGAGATAATATGCCGCATGATTAAGTACGCTCCGTCTTGTTCAGCCACATGTCGCGCATGGAGCCGTCTTTGATTTGCATCGGATAGACGTGCTCGCTGGTATCGACCTGAATATCGATGAACACCAGGCGGTCTTTCATGGCGAACGCTTCTTCCATCTTCGGCTTCAGATCTTTCAAATCAGTGATGCGAATGCCGACGTGGCCATAGGCTTCAACCAACTTGATGAAATCCGGCAACGATTCCATGTAGGAGTGGGAGTGACGGCTACCGTAGCTCATGTCCTGCCATTGACGAACCATGCCGAGCACGCCGTTGTTCAAGCAGACGATCTTCACTGGAAGACCATATTGCAGGCACGTCGACAGCTCCTGGATGTTCATCTGGATGCTGCCTTCGCCGGTGACGCAGGCAACGTCGGCATCCGGGAAGCTCAGTTTCACACCCATGGCCGCAGGGAAACCAAAGCCCATCGTGCCCAGGCCACCGGAGTTGATCCAGCGGTTAGGCTTGTCGAACTTGTAGTACTGCGCCGCGAACATCTGGTGCTGGCCCACGTCGGAGGTTACAAAGGCGTCGCCCTTGGTCACTTCGCACAGGGTTTCGATCACGGTTTGTGGCTTGATGATGCTGCCGTCGCCCTTGTCATAAGGGAACAGGCCGCGATCACCACGCCATTCGTCAATCTGCTTCCACCAGCTGGCAACGGACTCCTTGTTCGGTGCCTCGCCGATGTCCTTGAGCGCTGCGACCATTTCGGTCAACACGCTCTCCACCGGCCCCACGATCGGCACATCGGCCTTGATGGTCTTGGAGATGGACGCCGGGTCGATGTCGATATGGATGATCTTGGCATTCGGGCAGAACTTGCTCGCACCATTGATCACACGGTCATCGAACCGCGCGCCCACGGCCAGGATCACGTCAGCGTGGTGCATGGTCAGGTTGGCGGTGTAGCTGCCGTGCATACCGAGCATACCGACGAACTGGCGGTCCGTACCCGGGAATGCGCCGAGGCCCATCAGGGTGTTGGTCACCGGCAGGTTGAGCAGCTTGGCCAGTTCGGTCAGCGGAGCGGAACCGCCGCCCAGAATCACGCCACCGCCGGAGTACAACACGGGGCGCTTGGCTGCCAGGAGCATTTCTGCCGCCTTGCGGATTTGCCCCGAGTGCCCGCGGACGGCCGGGCTGTAGGAACGCAGCTTGGCTTTCTTGGGGAAGATGTATTCGAATTTTTCGGCCGGGTTGGTCATGTCTTTCGGGATATCCACCACCACAGGGCCCGGACGACCGGACTGTGCGAGGTAGAACGCCTTCTTCATGACTTCCGGGATTTCCGACGCGTGCTTGATCATGAAGCTGTGTTTCACGATCGGGCGGGAAATACCGATCATGTCGGTTTCCTGGAAAGCGTCGGTGCCGACCATGGTGCTTGGCACCTGGCCAGAAATGATCACCATCGGGATGGAGTCCATATACGCAGTCGCAATACCGGTAATGGCATTGGTTGCGCCTGGGCCAGACGTTACCAGTACCACGCCGGCTTTACCGGTGGCACGGGCGTAACCGTCAGCCATATGGGTCGCGGCCTGTTCGTGGCGAACCAGGATGTGGGTAACAGCCGGTTCCTTGAACAGTGCGTCGTAGACATGCAGCAGAGCACCACCTGGGTACCCGTAGATATAGTCGACGCCTTCGTCACGCAAAAAGCGGACGAGCATCTCACCGCCAGATAAAAGCTCCACGTTGTTCACCTCTAAAACGCCAGAATACCGTCCGTTAAAAACCGACGGGTCTTAATAGGTTTACTTCTCAACAGAGCATGAGCGACGGTGGTCGCCGACTACGTCAGCACTGACTGAGCAAGTATTGGGATCGTCCCAAGTGTTGCGGGCTTTTCCCACCCAGCGCGAGGTAACGCGTTGCGGGTGTTACAGGTCGGCGCGGGTGTGCGCCTCATGATCTGCTGAGCGGGCCTGCTTCTGGCAGTCCCGATACAGCGGACTTTGGATTCTTCTGTTTCAGGCCCTTCAAGTCAAGCAATAATTGCGCTTTTTTCCAACTAAGCGCATGAGAACGTAGAAGAAAGGGCTTTGAGGAGGGATAAAACTCGCCTGAATGTCGTCAAGCGGTAGAAATGTGCGCAAGACTGCCGGAAAACCCGGCAGTCAGGCAATTAACGAGCGTCGACGATCAATTGATCGAACTTTTTCAGCGCGTTACGCAAGCCGAGGCTCTCCCGCGGTCGGTCGGCATAGACCATCTCGGCCATTTCCAGGATCCCCGATGCATTCGGCAAGGGCAGGTCCTGTTCAAGGATCTGCTTCATGCGTACCAGGAAGATCCATTGCAGCCACTGGTGGAAGTCCAGGGTATCGACTGAAAAGGGTTCGACACTGCTGAGCGCTTCAGCACCGGGGGACTCTTCATCCCACCAGCCCTGCACGCGCAGTTCTCGCTCGATCAGCAATAGCTGTTCGGCGATCGCTGGGAAACGTGCATCCATCAGAGGCTGACCTTGGCTTTCTGTCGCGCCTGGGCGGCACCCGCTGCATCGCCCTGGGCGGCACGCGCATCACCGATCAAGGCCCAAAGGCTGGCTTGCAGGTCTGGGCGGCCATTGGCCAGGCTCAGGCCACGGCGAGCGAATTGCTCCGCCTGGGGCGCATCGCCCTGGGCCATGCGCACCTGGGCCAGGCGATACAGCACTTGTGGCTCACGCGGCGCCACGCGCTGGGCACGTTCAAGGCTCGACGAGGCGCCATTCAAATCGCCACCCGCCTGCTGCTGCTGAGCGGTGGTGAGCAGCGCCAGCACCGGGCCATCGAGTTGTTCGTCAGCCGACAACCCGCCCGCATTGGACGATGACGGAATACCGCTCGGCGTCGAAGGCATGTTATAGGTGCCCTGGTTGACCGGCGCGGTTTGAATCGGCGTGGCGTTAACCGGCCCGGAAGTGCTAGGGCCTGGGGTCCATGGCTCGGCGCTGATAGGCGCCGAGGTTGCAGCACCACTGCCAGGCACCATCACCACGACGCCGGAGTCCTGGGGAATTGCTTGGGTTGCAGCCTGGGCAGGCCGCTTGACTACCGTCTGACGGAAGCCGCCATTGGCCGAAATGCGGTCGTTATTGGAGACGGACGTGCTTGAGTCCACCACAGGGATGGAGCCGCGCTGCACGCTGGAGCAACCGCCGAGCAAAGCCAGAGCCGTAATTGCTGGAATCCACAACTTGTTCACTTGAAACCCTCTTTGCTTAATTCATCCAGCCCTTGACCCAATCCATCACCGAATCCGCGTCAGCAGGGGCACTGCCACCGCACGCAGGGCCGGGTGGTGGTTCGCTGCCGCGAATATACGGCATCTGCACCGCCCCCGGACAGTTGGCATCAGAGCCCTGGCCGGTGTGCGGATCAATCCAGGCCTGCACGATATTGTCCGGCTGGGGCATGTTGAGCGGCAACGGGTCAGCCTTGCGCATGAAACTGGTCCATACCTGCAGCGCGCCGGTCGCACCGGTGAACGGCGTCTTGCCGTTATCGTCACGCCCCAGCCACACCACGGCCAATACATCCTGGCCGAAACCCGCAAACCAGCTGTCACGCGAGTCGTTACTGGTACCGGTCTTGCCCGCCAGCGTCAGGTTCGACGGCAGCACGCTGTACACCGAGCGCCCTGTACCCTCACGCATCACACGCTGCATGGCGTTCTGGATCAGGTAGATAGAGCCCGCGTCAAAACGCTGCTGGATCTGGAACGGGTAGCGCTTGAGCGGTTCGCCTTCGGCGGTCAGCACACTGCGGATCCCGCGCATCGGTGTATTGAAGCCACCGTTGGCGAGGGTCTGGTACATGGTCGCCACTTCCATCGGGGTCATGGCCGCAGCGCCCAGAAGCATGGACGGGAATGCCGGGAACTCACGCTCCACCCCCAGTCGCGCGATGGTTTTCAGGACATTTGGCACGCCGACCTCAAGCCCCAGGCGCGAGGTGGAAATATTGTAGGAATGCGCCAGCCCCTGATACAGGAACACCGTGCCGTGGGAACGGCGATCGAAGTTCTTCGGTGTCCATACCTGGCCATTCGCGCCTTTGACCGACAACGGGTCATCCGACAGCCAACTGGTCAGCGTGTACTTGCTGGGTTTTTCCAACGCACTCAAGTAGACCGCAGGCTTGACCAGCGAGCCAATCGGCCGCACGGCGTCCAGTGCGCGGTTGAAGCCGGCGAAACTGGCCTGGCGGCTGCCGATCATGGCCTGGACTTCACCGGTTTCCGGGTTGGTCACGACCATGGCGGCTTCGACTTCATCCGAGCCTTTACGGCCGGTCAGGCGTTTGAAGGTGTCGTTGACGGACGCCTCGGCCTTCATCTGCAGGATCGGGTCGAAGCTGGTGAAAATCCGCAAGCCCTCTTCGGTCAAGTCTTCGTCGCGGTAGTCTTCACGCAACTGGCGCTTGACCAGATCGATAAAGCCGGGGAACGAGCTATCGGCCAACTTGCCGCGAGTGGTCACACCCAACGGCATTTTCTTCGCGGCGGCCACTTGTTCAGCCGTCGCGACACCCTGCTGCTCCAATACATCGAGTACCAGATTGCGACGTTCGAGCGCACGCTCCGGGTTGCGACGCGGATTGTAATAGGACGGCCCCTTGACCATGCCCACCAGCAGCGCGACCTGATGCAACTTCAACTCGGATAACGGTTGCCCAAAGAAAAACTGGCTGGCCAAACCGAAACCGTGCACCGCGCGCTGGCCATCCTGACCGACGAATACCTCGTTGAGGTACGCCTCAAGGATTTCCTGCTTGCTGTAATGCAGCTCCAGCAACATCGCCATCATGGCTTCGGTGAGTTTACGGGTGAGGCTGCGCTCGTTGGTCAGGTAGAAGTTCTTGACCA
This sequence comes from Pseudomonas sp. B329, assembly GCF_023127835.1. Taxonomy (NCBI): domain Bacteria; kingdom Pseudomonadati; phylum Pseudomonadota; class Gammaproteobacteria; order Pseudomonadales; family Pseudomonadaceae; genus Pseudomonas; species Pseudomonas sp. B329. The sequence goes on from NZ_SPKP01000021.1 coordinate 9,199, forward strand.
ATTGTTGCGTGAGCGTACTGCCGCCCTGGGTCATCTTGCCACCGGAGGTGTTGACCCAGACAGCGCGGGCAATCGACTTCGGCGAGACGCCCCAATGGCTGTAGAAATCGCGGTCTTCGACCGCCACCAGGGTTTCCAGCAAATAAGGCGGTACCTGATCAAGCTTGATCAGGATGCGATCTTCTAGGTTTTTCGGATAAATACCGCCAATCATCAACGGTTCCAGGCGCACTACCGGCAGCTTGGAGCCATTGAGCGAGGACAGTTCAGCCACATAATCGCCGGAGAAACGCACGCGTACCGGCTGAGCTTTTTCCAGGCCTTCGTAGAACTGGAACCCACGGGTGTTCAGGTCGACGGTGTTGCCGCTGACGGCTGCGGCGCCGGGGCCATTGCTCACAGGTTCGCGGCGATAGCCCAGTGCGTCGAGCTCGGTAAGGAAGTCCTCCTTGCTCAGCTTCTGCCCGGAGAACAGTTCCAGCGGGCGTGCATACACCTTGGCCGGAATCGTCCAGCGCTTGCCAGAGAATTTTTCCTGCACCACGGCATCGAGGTACACCGCAAAGCCGGCGACCACCACAAGGCCAACCAGGCCCAGCTTGAGCGCCCAGCCCAACCAGGGGCGCAAGCTGCGGGAAGGAGGTTTTTTACGGGAACGGGGAGATCGGGTTCGAGTCATGGCGGCGGATTATACGCACTTTATTGATGATCAACATGAGCCGGACAGCGGTTTGCACGACTGGCATCAGCAGCCATAATGGCCACGATGATTTCTCCCAGACTTTGAAGGATCGCCCGTGAGCCAGTCCCTGATCGCTGCCCTGCAAAACCCGGCTTTATACCCTCATCCGGTTGAAGCATTTCAAGTCATCGAGACCCATATTTCCTGGGTGGTTCTGACAGGTCCCTATGCTTACAAATTGAAGAAACCGATGAACTTCGGATTTCTGGATTTCACCGATCTGGAAAAACGTGGCCACTTCTGCAATGAGGAGCTGCGTCTCAACCAGCGCTTGACCAAAGATTTGTATCTTGAAGTGTTGCCGATTACCGGCACGGCCGACGCGCCGCAGTTGGGCGGCGACGGCCCGGTCATCGAGTACGCACTGAAAATGCGCCAGTTCCCGCAAAGCCAGATGCTCAGCACCCTGCAAGCCAACAGCGAACTGACCAACGCCCACATCGACGAGATGGCCAGTCAGATTGCGCACTTTCACCTCACTGCCCCCAAGGTCCCGCAAGAGCACCCGGCCGGCACGCCGGATGAAGTCATGGCGCCGGTACGCCAGAACTTCGACCAGATTCGCCCATTCCTCAGCGACAAAGCTGACCTGACTCAACTTGAGGCCCTGCAAGCCTGGGCCGAAAGCAGCTTCGAGCGCCTCAAGCCGCTGCTGGAACAACGCAAGCTCAATGGTTTCACTCGCGAATGCCACGGTGACATCCATCTGGGCAACGCCACCCTGATTGACGGCCACGTCGTGATCTTCGACTGCATCGAGTTCAACGAGCCTTTCCGCTTTACCGATGTGTACGCCGATACCGCCTTCCTCGCCATGGACCTTGAAGACCGTGGGCTCAAGTCTCTGGCGCGCCGCTTCATCAGCCAGTACCTGGAACTGACCGGCGACTATCAAGGCCTGGAAGTGCTGAATTTCTATAAAGCCTACCGTGCGCTGGTACGTGCAAAGGTTGCGCTGTTCAGCATGCCGAGCGAGGCAAGCCCGGTGCAGCGCGCCACTACCCTGCGCCAGTACCGCAACTACGCCAACCTGGCGGAAAGCTACAGCACCATTCCGTCGCGCTTTCTGGCAATCACCCATGGTGTTTCAGCGGTAGGCAAGAGCCATGTAGCCATGCGCCTGGTCGAGGCCCTGGGCGCCGTACGCCTGCGTTCGGATGTGGAGCGAAAGCGTCTGTTTGGCGAGCAGCAGGTCGAAAACGCGCCACAGGCCGGCATCTACAATCAGGACGCCAGCATTGCCACCTATACACGCTTGAACGAAATTGCCGAGACCGTACTACGCGCAGGTTACCCGGTGGTGCTGGATGCGACCTTCTTGAAACGCGCTCAACGTGATGCGGCAGCCCAGATCGCCGAAGCCACCGGCGCGCCATTCCTGATCCTCGATTGCAACGCACCTCAAGCGGTTATCAGCAGTTGGCTGGCACAACGTCAGGCGGATCAAAACGATCCGTCCGACGCAACGCTAAGCGTTATCCAAGAGCAGCAAGCCAGTCGTGAGCCGTTGACGGCGCAAGAGCTGTTGCTGAGCAAGCGCGTGGAAACCAATGAAAGCGGAACGCTGGATGCGTTGGTCGCGCATATTCGCCAGCGCCTCCCGGGCTTGTAAGCAATATTTCCTGGTCGTGTCGCCCACATGGCGCACGACCCGGCAATATAGCCACTATAATGACATCACCACCTAACAGGAGTCGCTATCGTGAGTCAGCCCAAGCTTCTTGATACCCCGCTCTATGCGCTCCTGCACAAGGATGACATCCGCGGCTTCAACCAGCAGCGCCCTCAAGACGGCACCATCGATATGCGCGGTGGCGACTTCCGAGGGCTGGACCTGCGAGATCTGAACGCCGCAGGCGTTGACTTCACCGACGCCTATTTTCGCTCTGCCGACTTGCGCGGCCTGGATTTACGCGACTGCTCGATGGAAGGCGCGAGCCTGGCCCACGCGCAGATTTCCGGCACTTACTTCCCACCCGAGCTCACGGCTGACGAGATCCTGATGTCAGTCAACTTCGGCACTCGCCTACGCTACCGCACCAAGTAATCCACCTTCTGAACCCCGGCTTCGCCTCAAGCGTGCCGGGCGTTTCACGCCTGCCCGTCAGCTAAAGCATCGCCACATTCTTATAAGCTTTTCAGCCGTTCCTGCCCAAAGAACTGCGTTTTTCCTACTGAGCGCTACACTCATTTTCAGGCTGCCTGGTCACGATACCCACCGCACCATTCGGCCGTCGCAAGGAGGCTTGATGAACGATGAGCTGCAACACCTGAAAAACCTCGGCAAGACATCAGCGCAGTGGCTGCATGCGGTGGGTATCCACAGCGCGTCTGACTTGCGCCGCCTGGGCGCGGTCGATGCTTACCGAGCCGTACGGACTCGCGGCTTCCGAGCCTCGAAAGTTCTGCTGTACGCCATTGAAGGCGCATTGATGGATGTGCACTGGAACGACCTCCCCTCTGAACGCAAGGAGGCGCTGAACCGCCAGTTGGATGCCCTGTCAGCGCGGCAGAAAAACTAGATCGGCCCTCAAGCCCAATGTTTACAGGCATTACAAACGAGCATTTGAGAAAAACTGGATGAGCAGATAAAACAATAGTTGACTCTCAAATGAGAATCGTTATGATTATCACAACTGGTCGCGAGATCAGCCGATAACTGAAAGACCATTGGTTCGGACTCTCAGATTATCTCCTCATCAGGCTAATCACGGTTATTTGACCCGGCTCTTGCCGGGTCTTTTTTTGCCTGCAAATTACTGACTTCAGCGCGCAATGATCAGCGGATGTCCCCGCTCCGGATGCGGTTGTACCAGCACATCCAGACCAAATACAGCCTTGAGTGGCTCAGGTTGCAGGACTGTTGCGGGCCTATCCAGAGCATGGGGGCGCCCGCCTTCCAGCAGCAGGATCCGGTCGCAGTAACGCGCCGCCAGGTTCAAGTCATGCAGGATCACCAGCACCGCAGCCCCCTTGTCGGCAAAGCTGCGAATCGCCTGCAAGGTGGTGTGCTGGTGCAGGGGATCAAGCATCGACGTTGGCTCGTCCAACAACAACGTTTGCCCCGCCTCACCTGGCCATAACTGCGCCAACACCCGCGCCAAGTGCACCCTTTGTCGCTCGCCGCCCGACAAGGCCAGGTAACTGCGGCCACTCAGGTGGCCCACGTCGGCCGCGTGCAGCGCCGCGCGGACGATTTGATCGTCGCGCACTCGCCCGGTCTGATGAGGCAAGCGCCCCATGCCCACCACCTCTTCGACACGAAAGGCGAAGTCCAGGGTGGACGTCTGTGGCAACACCGCCAGACGCTGGGCACGTTGCGCCCCTCCCAGACTCTTCAATTCTTGCTGGTCCAACCAGATCTTGCCCTCATCAGGCGACAACTCCCCGCACAGCGCTCCGAGCAAGGTACTTTTGCCCGCACCATTGGGCCCCAGCACGCCCAGCACTTCGCCCGGCAGCAGGTCCAAGGTGACATCGGACAACACGGTTTTACCACCGCGCCGAATCTGCAACGCTTCTACCCGCAGCATCAGGCGCGCCCTCGTAACAATAAATAGAGGAAAAATGGCGCACCGATAAATGCAGTGACAATACCGATCGGCAGTTCCGCCGGCGCCAACGCCAAGCGCGCCACCAGATCGGCAAACAACAGCAGGCTCGCGCCCGCCAGCACTGACGCCGGTAACAGCACCCGATGATCCGGCCCCGCCAGCAGCCGCACCAGATGTGGCACCACCAAACCGACAAAACCAATCATGCCCGCAGCCGCCACGGCTGCACCAACGCCCAGGGCTGTGCAGAACACCAACTCGCGCTTGAGCCCCTCAACATCAATGCCCAGATGATTGGCCTCCGACTCACCCAGCAGCAATGCGTTCAGCGCTTTCGCCCGGCGCGGCAACCACAGCGCCACGCCCGCGCTTACCAACAGCAAGGGCCACAACCGCGAATAGCTCGCGCCATTGAGGCTACCCAGGTTCCAGAACGTCAGGGTGCGCAAGGTGGCATCGTCGGCCAGATAGGTAAACAGCCCCACCGTTGAGCTGGCCAGTGCCGTCAGCGCGATACCGGCAAGCAGCATCGTCGCGACATTGGTCTGGCCATTGCGACGCCCCAACCGGTAGACCAGTGCGGTAACGCCCAGCCCCCCCAGAAATGCGCACAGCGACAACAAATAGGGACCGAACGCATCCGGCAGCCCACCGAAGAACGAACCGCCGACAATCGCCACCGCTGCCCCCAACGCCGCACCGCTGGACACACCCACCAACCCAGGATCGGCCAGCGGGTTGCGAAACAATCCCTGCATCGCCACGCCCGACAACGCAAGGACACCGCCGACGGCCAGCCCCAAAAGGGTCCGCGGCAGGCGAATCTGCCCCAGAATCAATTCAGCCTGCTCCAACCCCGCCGCCTCAATCGGCACGCCCAATAGCCTTAACGCGGCTCTGAGCGTATCAATCAACGGCAAGCTGACCGGTCCGAGGGCCAATGAAAGCCAGATCGCCAACACACACAGCAGCGACAGGCCAATAAACAGTGTCTTGGGCTTAAGCAGAGTGGTCATGGAGCCGATTTAGCCTGGGACGGATAAAAACCAGCGGACAGTTTCACCAGGTTTTCTGGCAATCGCGGCCCCAGGCCACCCACCAGCAAGGTCGGATCCAGTTCAAACACTCGCCCACGCTTGGCTGCCGGTGTCGACGCGAGAATCGGGTTTTCCTTGAACAAGGCAGCGCGCGCCGCATCACCGGTCAGCGCGCGATCGGCAAACACCAGCACATCAGGGCTCAACCCCGCCAAAGACTCGACTGAAAAGGGCTTATAGCCCGAGTGCGTGGCCAGGTTACGTCCGCCCGCCTGCTGCAATATCCAATCGGCGGCCGTGTCCTTGCCCGCGATCAGCGGCTTGCCACCGGCATGGCCCAGCAACAACAGCACGCCCGGAGCCTTTTGCGCCGCCTGGGCCTTGGTCACCCAGCTTTTTTGCTGCTCCAGCGCCTGCCCGTATTTGGCAAACAGTGCGTCTGCCCGGGTCTCACTGCCCAGCAGTTTTCCCAAGTGTTCAAGGTTGCCCTTCAATGTCGGCAGATCCGGCTGGGCCGAAAACATCTCGACCTGCACGCCGGCATTGCGAATCTGCGCCAGTACCGGCGGCGGCCCCATTTCCTCAGTGCCCACAAGGATTTGCGGGCGCAGGCTGAGAATGCCTTCAGCGGACAGCTGCCGCTGGTAGCCAATGCTCGGCAACGCCTTGAGCGACTGCGGATGCTGGCTGGTGGTGTCGACCCCGACCAATTTCGATTCGCCGCCCAAAGCCGTCACCCATTCCGATAGCGCCCCTCCAGCACTGACCCAGCGTTGTGGCAGTTCAGAGGCGTGTGCCCCGTGGTTGACCAGTAATGAGGCAACAAGCGCAATAGCGCTGGTACTCAGGCGCATAACAGGGTTTCCTTCCTAGGGCAGGGCCATTCAGGCACTCATCAATGTGACAGAACATTGCTGCCGGACATCGTATTAAGCACCCAGTCAGCTGACGGGCGAAGCGGCCATTTGATAATTGTTTGCATTTGAACGTCAAGGCACTTAAGGATTGAAATGAAGTTTCTCTGCCCCTCAAGCGACCTCGCACCCAACAGCAGCCGCGGTTTTGATATCGATGGCCATAAACTGCTGGCCGTGCGCCGGGATGGCATTGCCTACTTCTATCGCAACCGCTGCCCCCATCGCGGCATCCCGCTGGAATGGCAGCCCGACCGTTTCCTCGACGCCAGCGCCAGCCTGATCCAATGCGCCACCCATGGCGCCCTGTTCCTGATCGAGAGCGGCGAGTGCATCGCCGGCCCGTGCGCAGGCCAGAGTCTCACCGCCCTGCCCGGCCATGAGGATGAACAAGGCTTGTGGGTAGAACTCTAGTCGCCCAACAACACCTTCAGTCGACGCTCGACATACATCTCTTGCGGTGTGACCCGCACGCCGTAAGCCAGCACCTCGACACCCGCGGCCTTGGCCTCGCGTAACGCCGCAGCGTAACCGGCATCAATTTCCACCGCTGGGCGAACCGCATCGATGCCCGACAAATTCACGCAATACAACTGCACCGCCCGCACGCCTTCACGCGCCAGGTGAGCCAGTTCGCGCAAGTGCTTGGCGCCGCGCTGCGTCACTGCATCAGGAAAAGCCGCCACCGAGGTTGCGTCAAAACCCAGGGTGACGCTTTTGACCTCCACGAAGGCGGCGCCCTGTGGGTAATCCAGGCGAAAGTCAATGCGGCTCTTCTCCTGACCGTACGGCACTTCACGCTTGAGCGCCGTAAAGCCATTGAGTTCAGTGATCACGCCAGCCAGCAGCGCCTCTTCAACCAACTGATTGGCCCGCGCGGTGTTGACGCACGCCAGCCGACCCTGGGGCGTTTCGGCAATTTCCCAGGTGCCTGGCAACTTGCGCTTGGGGTCCGAGGAACGACTGAACCAGACCTGGCCACCTTCGACCATGCAATTGAGCATCGAGCCGGTGTTCGGGCAATGAATGGTAAGCAACTCGCCGGTAACGGTTTCGATATCGGTGAGAAAACGCTTGTAGCGGCGGATCAGCCGCCCTTCTTCAAGAGGAGGATAAAAGCGCATCAGCCTTGCCAGCTCCGCAGGCCACGAGCGATGCGCTCCACCGCTTCTTGCAGCCGGTCAATATTTTGCGTGTAGGCAAAACGCACATGGTGGCCCGCTTGATAACGACCGAAATCCAGCCCGGGTGTAAAAGCCACGTGCTCGGTCTCCAGAAAGTGACGGCAGAACGCGAAGGCATCGCCGCCGAACGCGCTGATATCGGCATACAAATAAAACGCCCCTTCCGGCTCCACGGCGATACCGAATCCAAGCTCGCGCAGCGCCGGCAGCAGAAAGTCACGACGCCGGCCGAATTCGGCGCGGCGCTCTTCAAGAATGCTCAGAGTCTGCGGGGTAAAACAGGCCAAGGCAGCGTACTGGGCCATGCTCGGCGCACTGATGTAGAGGTTCTGCGCCAGTTTTTCCAATTCGCTGATCGCAGCAGGAGGCGCTATCAGCCAACCGAGGCGCCATCCGGTCATGCCGAAATACTTCGAAAAACTATTCAAGACGAAGGCGTCATCGTCGACTTCCAGCACGCTGGCGGCATCGGTGCCGTAGGTAAGGCCGTGGTAGATCTCGTCCACTACCAAGTGGCCGTTACGCGCTTTGACTGCACTCGACAAGCCTGCCAGTTCGTCCCTCGTGAGGACTGTGCCGGTAGGGTTGGCCGGTGACGCAACCAGCGCGCCCACGCTGTCCTGGTCCCAATGCCTGGCGACCAGATCGGCGGTCAACTGATAGCGGACCTCAGGCCCCACCGGCACCAATTGCGCCGCGCCCTCTACCAGCCGCAGAAAGTGTCGATTGCAGGGGTAGCCTGGATCAGCCAGCAGCCAGTGCTTGCCAGGGTCGACCAGCAAGCTGCTGGCCAACAGCAACGCGCCGGAGCCACCGGGCGTAATCAAGATACGCTCGGGATCGACACTCAAGCCGTAGCGCTGCTGGTAAAACCCGCTGATGGCCTCGCGCAACTCGGGCACCCCACGGGCCGCCGTGTAGCGCGTCTTGCCGTTGGCCAGCGCAGCCTGGCCGGCCTGGATGATCGGCTCGGCGGTGGTAAAGTCCGGTTCGCCGATTTCCAGATGGATCACGTCGTGGCCGGCAGCCTGCAGCTCATTGGCGCGTGCCAGCAACGCCATGACATGAAAAGGTTCGATGGCGCGACTGCGCGCACTGTAGGGCTGAGCCATTAGCCTTCCTTAACGGTGAGGACAAAATCAGGATTCTACCGAACCCTCGCGGTAAAACATGCTCTATTGCCTGATTGGGGCTGCAAGTGCACCCTGCGCACGCTCGTAAAACAGCTAAAATCAACATTCGAGGCGATACATACCCAGTCATGGCGGGCTGCTGCAGTTTGCAACCCCTTTGCCCTGGAGCTCGACAACCGGGAGTAGCGCACCCTGAATCTATCTGGTAAGTTCGCCCGCTTGCAGCCGCAGGGCCGGCAGGTGTCGGTGACGTTGCAATCCTGCGCAATGGATTAGAAGAGTGAGAGGCGGTCTATTCATGTCCACCCAAGCAAAGCAACAGAGCATCAGCGGTTTCCAGCCCTACGTTGAATCCAAGGGCGAGGAATACATGGGCAAGCCCATGCGCGAGCACTTCTCCAAAATCCTGAAGCAGTGGAAGCAGGACTTGATGCAGGAAGTCGACCGCACGGTTGACCATATGAAGGACGAAGCAGCCAACTTCCCGGACCCGGCAGACCGTGCCAGCCAGGAAGAGGAATTCGCCCTTGAACTGCGCGCTCGTGATCGCGAACGCAAGTTGATCAAGAAGATCGACAAGACCCTGCAATTGATCGAAGACGAAGAGTATGGCTGGTGCGAATCCTGCGGCGTCGAGATCGGTATTCGCCGCCTCGAAGCCCGCCCGACTGCGGACCTGTGCGTAGACTGCAAGACCTTGGCTGAAATCAAGGAAAAACAGGTCGGCAAGTAACCTTGCCGAGCTGAACGAATGGGGCGTGCAAACGCCCCATTTTTGTTTCTGGCGTTTACCGGTTTTGCAGTAGTATCCGCCCATGACAGCCTCTACCTATATCGGGCGTTTCGCCCCCACGCCCAGCGGCCATTTGCACTTCGGCTCCCTGGTTGCTGCCCTCGCCTCCTACCTCGACGCACGCGCCCAACATGGCCGCTGGTTGATGCGCATGGAAGACCTTGACCCTCCCCGTGAAGAGCCCGGCGCCCAGGCAGCGATCCTGCATGCCCTGCAAAGCTACGGCTTTGAATGGGATGGCGAGCTGGTTCGGCAGAGCGAGCGGCATGACGCCTACGCCAAAGTGCTGAATGACCTGTTCAACCATGGCCTGGCCTATGCCTGCACATGCTCGCGCAAGCAACTGGAACCCTACAACGGGATTTACCCAGGCTTGTGCCGCAATGCCGGCCACGACCAGCAGGATGCTGCCATCCGTCTGCGTGTGCCTGAACTGGAATACCACTTTACCGACCGCGTGCAGGGCGAGTTCCGACAGCATCTGGGCCGCGACGCCGGCGACTTCATCATCCGGCGCCGCGACGGCCTCTACGCCTATCAGTTGGCCGTGGTCCTCGACGATGCCTGGCAAGGGGTTACCGATATCGTGCGCGGCGCCGACCTGCTGGACTCCACGCCGCGCCAGCTTTACTTGCAAGAGCTGCTCGGCCTGCGCCAGCCACGTTACCTGCATGTACCACTGATTGTGCAGCCGGACGGCAACAAACTGGGAAAATCCTACCGCTCCCCACCGTTGACCGCCGACCAGGCCACGCCCTTGCTGCTTCGCGCACTGCGCGCCCTCGGCCAGCCAACCGGTAACGAACTGCTTTACGCAAGCCCACGGGAACTGCTGGATTGGGGCATTGCGCACTGGGACGCTACGCAGATCCCGCGCACACTCACGCTGGCCGAAGCGCAATTGAGTTGAAGGCGCTTGCAGGTTGCCCGCCATCCGTTACCATCGCCGCAGATTTTTAATCAGAGGCCAATATGTACATCTATCGATTGGTCCTGTTGCTGGTCGTCGGGATCTACCTGTTCTCCCCCGCCATCATGGATTGGTGGATCGACGCCACGGGCGCCTGGTATCGCCCTTATCTGCTATGGCTGATCCTGATCGTCGTGACCTTCATCCTGCAGAGCCAAAAAGATGCCGATGAGCTTTAGCCTCACCCAGATGCTGCTGATCAGCGCCGCCTACCTGGCTGCTTTGTTCGGCGTGGCCTGGATCAGTGAGCGCGGAATGATTCCGCGGGCGATCATTCGCCATCCGCTGACCTACACCTTGTCCCTGGGCGTGTACGCCAGCGCCTGGGCGTTCTACGGTACGGTGGGCCTGGCCTATCAGTACGGCTACGGCTTTCTGTCCAGTTACCTGGGGGTGTCCGGTGCATTCCTGCTGGCGCCGGTGTTGCTGTACCCGATCCTGAAAATCACTCGTACCTACCAGTTATCATCCCTGGCGGACCTGTTTGCCTTCCGCTTTCGCAGTACCTGGGCCGGTGCGCTGACCACGATTTTCATGCTGATCGGCGTACTGCCGTTGCTGGCCCTGCAGATTCAAGCAGTGGCAGACTCCATCAGCATCCTGACCCGCGAACCCGTGCAACACCGTGTTGCCCTGGCTTTCTGTGCACTGATCAGCCTGTTCACAATTTTCTTCGGCTCGCGCCATATTGCTACCCGCGAGAAACACGAAGGTTTGGTGTTCGCAATTGCCTTTGAGTCGGTCATCAAGCTGATCGCCATCGGCGGCGTCGGCCTGTATGCGCTCTACGGCGTGTTCGACGGCCCGCAACAGCTGGAGCTGTGGCTGCTGCAAAACCAGACTGCCCTCGCCGCCCTGCACACACCCTTGCAGGAAGGCCCATGGCGCACGCTGCTGTTGGTGTTCTTCGCCTCGGCGATCGTAATGCCGCACATGTACCACATGACCTTCACCGAAAACCTCAACCCACGCTCACTGGTGAGTGCGAGCTGGGGTTTGCCGCTGTTCCTGTTACTGATGAGCCTGGCGGTGCCGTTGATCCTGTGGGCCGGCCTGAAACTGGGGGCCACCACCAACCCTGAGTATTTCACCCTGGGCATCGGCATTGCCGCCAACAGCCCGGCGTTGGCACTGCTGGCGTATGTCGGCGGTTTGTCGGCGGCCAGTGGATTGATCATTGTCACCACGCTGGCGCTATCGGGCATGGCACTCAACCACTTGGTGCTGCCGCTGTACCAGCCGCCGGCTGAGGGCAATATCTACCGCTGGTTGAAATGGACCCGCCGCGCGCTGATCGTTGCGATCATTACCGCCGGCTACGGGTTCTACCTGCTGCTCGGCGCCGGGCAAGACCTGGCCAACCTTGGCATTGTCGCGTTTGTCGCCACCTTGCAGTTCCTGCCGGGGGTGTTGTCGGTGCTGTACTGGCCGACCGCCAACCGCCGTGGTTTTATCGCAGGGCTGCTGGCGGGGATCCTGGTGTGGATCGTCACCATGTTGCTACCACTGGTCGGCAACTTGCAGGGCTTCTACATCCCGTTGCTGAACATGATTTACGTGCTCGACGACACCAGTTGGCACATGGCGGCCATTGCCTCGCTGGCCGCCAACGTACTGATGTTTACCCTGATCTCATTGTTCACCAACGCCAGTGCCGAAGAAACCAGCGCCGCCGAAGCCTGCGCAGTGGACAACGTGCGTCGCCCGCAACGCCGCGAACTGCACGCAGCCTCGCCCCAGGAGTTTGCCACGCAACTGGCCAAGCCTCTGGGCGCCAAGGCGGCGCAAAAGGAGGTCGAGCAAGCGCTGCGTGACCTCTACCTGCCGTTCGACGAGCGTCGCCCCTATGCCCTGCGCCGTCTGCGTGACCGTATCGAGGCCAACCTCTCCGGCCTGATGGGCCCCAGCGTGTCCCAGGACATGGTCGAAACCTTCCTGCCCTACAAGGCGGGCGGCGAAAACTACGTGACCGAAGACATCCATTTCATCGAAAGCCGGCTGGAGGATTACCACTCACGCCTCACCGGCCTGGCCGCCGAACTCGATGCCTTGCGCCGTTACCACCGCCAGACCTTGCAGGAACTGCCGATGGGTGTCTGTTCCCTGGCCAAGGACCAGGAAATCCTGATGTGGAACAAGGCCATGGAAGAACTCACCGGCATCGCCGCGCAGCGGGTAGTGGGTTCGCGCCTCAATACCCTGGCCGATCCGTGGAAAGAACTGCTTCAGGGGTTTATCAACCTGCCCGACGAGCACTTGCACAAGCAGCACCTGGCCCTCGACGGCCAGACCCGCTGGCTCAACCTGCACAAAGCCGCCATTGATGAGCCCCTGGCCCCCGGTAACAGCGGCCTGGTTTTGCTGGTGGAAGACCTCACCGACACGCAGATGCTCGAAGACAAGCTTGTGCATTCCGAGCGCCTGGCCAGTATTGGTCGTCTCGCAGCCGGCGTGGCCCACGAAATCGGCAACCCGATCACCGGTATCGCCTGCCTGGCGCAGAACCTGCGCGAAGAGCGCGAGGAAGACGGTGAAATCACTGAAATCAGCGGGCAGATCCTTGAACAGACCAAGCGCGTTTCGCGCATCGTGCAGTCGCTGATGAGCTTCGCCCACTCCGGCGCGCATCAAAACCAGGACGAAGCGGTGTGTCTGGCCGAGGTCGCGCAGGACGCCATTGGACTTCTGGCCTTGAATCGGCGCAATTTCGAAGTACAGTTCTTTAATCTGTGTGATCCGGAACATTGGGTCGATGGCGACTCGCAACGCCTGGCCCAAGTGCTGATCAACCTGCTGTCCAACGCACGCGATGCATCGCCGGCCGGCAGCGCTGTACGCGTCAAGAGCGAGGCTTTCGAGCACACGGTCGACCTGATCGTGGAGGACGAAGGCAGCGGCATCCCACAGAACATCATGGACCGATTGTTCGAACCCTTCTTCACCACCAAGGACCCCGGTGAAGGTACCGGTCTGGGCCTTGCACTGGTCTATTCCATCGTTGAAGAGCATTATGGACAAATCACCATCGACAGCCCGGCTGACACCGAAAGCCAACGCGGCACCCGTATCCGGGTGACCTTGCCGCGTCATGTCGAAGCGACGTCCGCTGTGAACTGAGACCGTCGAGAGAATTGAATCAATGCCGCACATTTTGATCGTCGAAGACGAAACCATTATCCGCTCTGCCTTGCGTCGCCTGCTTGAACGAAATCAGTACCAGGTCAGCGAAGCCGGCTCGGTGCAGGAAGCCCAGGAGCGGTTCAGCATCCCCACGTTCGACCTGATTGTCAGCGACCTGCGCCTGCCTGGAGCTCCGGGCACCGAGCTGATCAAGCTGGGCCAAGGCACCCCGGTGCTGATCATGACCAGCTACGCCAGCCTGCGCTCGGCGGTCGACTCGATGAAGATGGGCGCGGTGGACTATATCGCCAAGCCTTTCGATCACGATGAGATGCTCCAAGCCGTGGCCCGCATCCTGCGTGACCGTCAGTCGGCCAGCAGCGCGCCTGCCGAACAGCGTCCAGTCGGCAAAGCGACCAACGGCGCCGACAAGCCCGGTGTGGACAACAGCAATGGCGAGATCGGCATCATCGGCTCCTGCCCGCCGATGCAGGATCTGTACAGCAAGATCCGCAAAGTGGCGCCGACCGATTCCAATGTATTGATCCAGGGCGAGTCGGGCACCGGCAAGGAGCTGGTTGCCCGCGCCCTGCACAACCTGTCCAAGCGCGCCAAGGCACCGATGATCTCGGTGAACTGCGCGGCAATCCCTGAATCGCTGATCGAGTCCGAACTGTTCGGTCACGAGAAAGGCGCGTTCACCGGCGCCAGCGCCGGGCGTGCTGGCCTGGTTGAAGCGGCGGACGGCGGAACCTTGTTCCTCGATGAAATCGGCGAACTGCCACTGGAAGCCCAGGCGCGCTTGTTGCGGGTGTTGCAGGAAGGCGAGATTCGCCGAGTCGGTTCGGTGCAATCGCAAAAGGTTGATGTGCGGCTTATTGCAGCGACGCACCGTGACCTCAAGAGCCTGGCCAAGATCGGCCAGTTCCGTGAAGACTTGTATTACCGCCTGCACGTGATCGCCCTCAAATTGCCGGCCCTGCGCGAGCGCGGCGCCGACGTCAACGAGATCGCCAGTGCGTTCCTGTTACGCCAGAGCGCACGCATCAACCGTACCGACCTGAAGTTTGCCGCGGACGCCGAGCAGGCAATCCGGCATTACTCGTGGCCGGGTAACGTGCGGGAATTGGAGAACGCCGTGGAGCGCGCGGTGATCCTGTCGGAAAGCCCGGAGATTTCCGCCGAGCTTTTGGGCATCGATATCGAGCTCAGTGACCTGGAAGACGATGACTTCATCGGCCTGGCCCCACAACAGGGCGGCGGTAGCAATACCAGTCATGAGCCGACGGAGGATTTGTCACTGGAAGACTACTTCCAGCATTTCGTCCTGGAACATCAGGACCATATGACCGAGACCGAACTGGCCCGCAAACTGGGTGTGAGTCGCAAGTGCCTGTGGGAGCGGCGCCAGCGCCTGGGCATTCCGCGGCGCAAGACCGGGGTTGCCAGCGAGAGCTGAGGGTGCGCCCCTATGGGTAACACCTGTTGATGTGAAAAAACTGTTACCGCTGACTTTTCACGTAACAAAAGCCGGGGCTTACGGTAACGAAGCCCCGGCTTTTTTTTGCCCTCGAAAACTGCAAAACCACCTCAACCCCCTGATTTTGCTGGCCGGCACAAAAGTTGGCACGCACCCTGCTATGTGCTTAGTACAAAAACAATAACAAGCTATGTACAAGACAATAAAAATAAGACGAATCGACTCACGCATAACAAAAACAACACGGCGGAGGCGCAGCTAACTGATTCTTTTGGAGAGGCGTTGCATTTGGGGCTTGCCCCGCAACCAGGCCGAGAACAACAAAAACTGCCCTAAGGCAGAGCCTGAACTGGTTGGATCGTAGATCAGCAACACAGCGACCAAAGCAATCCGTTTGCTCTTGACTCTCGATTGGGAGTGTCATGAAGGTGAAGCTTCATGGCGAGGGCGATCAACAAAAACAAGAAGCCCGAAATCAATAATAAAAATAGAGCACGCAACTACTTCTGGGGGAGCTTCGGCTCCCCTTGTAGTTTCCGGGATTTGACTCCAAAACGCTTATGGCGCAATGCCTGTAGCTTGTTCCTACACCATCCCCTGACTAAATGCTAGAATCCCCGCCCATCATGCGGTCATTCTTCGTTATGGCCGAACATTCCTTCAAACAGTGCATCCCATGCTGAAGAAGTTGTTCCAGTCATTCCGTTCTCCCTTGCGTCGTACGCAACACAAACGCAGCACGCCTGAAGTGCTCAACAGCAGCCAGCATTCGTTGCAGCGCGCTCAATTCAGCCGTTATGCAGTGAACATCGTCGAACGTTTGCAGAACGCCGGCTACCAGGCTTACCTGGTGGGTGGTTGCGTACGCGACATGCTGCTCAATATCACGCCCAAGGATTTCGACGTAGCCACCAGTGCCACGCCTGAACAAGTGCGCGCCGAGTTTCGTAACGCACGAATCATCGGCCGGCGCTTCAAGCTGGTGCATATCCATTTTGGTCGCGAAATCATTGAGGTCGCGACCTTCCGCGCCGGTCACCCGCAAAACGATGAAGAGGAAGACACCAATCAGTCTTCCCGCAACGAGAGCGGGCGCATCCTGCGTGATAACGTCTACGGCACCCTGGAGGAGGACGCGCAACGTCGCGACTTCACCATCAATGCCCTTTATTACGATCCGGTCAGCGAGCGCATCCTCGATTACGCCAATGGCGTACACGACATTCGCAATAACCTGATCCGCCTGATCGGTGACCCGACCCAGCGCTATCAGGAAGATCCGGTGCGTATGCTGCGCGCCGTGCGGTTCGCGGCCAAACTCAACTTCGGTATCGAGAAGCACACTGCCGCGCCGATTCGCGAGCTGGCGCCCATGCTGCGGGAAATCCCCTCGGCACGCCTGTTCGAAGAGGTGCTCAAGTTGTTCCTCTCGGGGTATGCCGCCGACACCTTCGAAATGCTCGTCGACCTGCAGTTGTTCGACCCGCTGTTCCCGGCCAGTGCCGAGGCGCTGGAATACAACCCGACGTACACCCACACGCTGATCAGCGAAGCGTTGGTCAACACCGACCTGCGCATCAAGCAGAACAAACCGGTAACGCCGGCATTCCTGTTTGCCGCCCTGCTGTGGCCAGCGTTGCCCAAGCGCGTACTGCGCCTGCAGGACCGTGGCATGCCGCCAATCCCGGCCATGCAGGAAGCCGCCCACGAACTGATCGCCGAGCAGTGCCAACGCATCGCCATCCCGAAACGCTTCACCATGCCGATCCGCGAAATCTGGGACATGCAGGAACGTTTGCCGCGTCGCAGCGGTAAGCGTGCTGACCTGCTGCTGGACAACCCACGCTTCCGTGCCGGCTACGACTTCCTGCTGCTGCGCGAAAGCGCCGGTGAGCAGACCGATGGCCTGGGCGAATGGTGGACTGACTATCAGGATGCCAATGACAGCCAGCGTCGCGAAATGATTCGTGAGCTTGGCAGCAAAGGCGATGGTGCCGGTGAAGGGCCGAAAAAGCGTCGCCGCAGCGGCAGCAAGCGTAAACGCAGCAGTGCCGATGCCTCGGGCGCCGCGGGCGAATAAACGTGGAACGTATCTACATCGGCATGGGCAGCAACCTGGCTGCCCCGCAACAGCAATTGCGCAGCGCGATCGAGGCGCTGGCGCAACTGCCTGGCACCCACCTCGCCAGTGTGTCTGCCTTTTATCAAAGTGACTCCCTGCTCCCGGGCCAACCGCGCTACACCAACGCGGTTGCGGCACTGGACAGCAGCCTGGCGCCGTTGGACCTGCTCGACGCGCTGCAAGCCATCGAGAATGACCAGGGCCGCGAACGTCTTGAGCGCTGGGGCCCACGTACACTGGATCTGGATATCTTGCTGTTCGGTGATCGCCTGATCGACGAACCGCGCCTCAAGGTGCCGCACTACCAGATGCATCTGCGTGCCTTTGTGCTGTATCCGCTGGCTGAATTGGCGTCAACCGACCTGCAACTGCCTGACGGCCAACGCTTGAGCGCCCTGCTCACAGCCTGCCCATTCGTCGGCCTGGAACGCTTACCGCAAGAATGACTCGGTCAATGTGGGAGCTGGCTTGCCTACGATACAAGCGACTCGGTGTATCAGCCACACTGCGTGGATGCCATCGCAGGCAAGCCAGCTCCCACATCTGATCTGCGCTGCCGTAAACCGCGCACAAGTTGCGCAATGGCGTCAGTAACAGCGGTAACACCGCCATCGTAACAATGCGGTAACACATCCAATTGACTTCCCGTGTCCTCCTCACGACTATAGGCGTCCCGCTGCCGCCAACCCGGCGCTACAGGGCGCAATCCAGGCCTTATAAGCACTGCTTTCAAGACAGTGCGCCTGTATAAACGAAGACTCACGCGCGTTACTCGCTGTTTCCAAGCGCCTGAACGAGGACCCTTTTCATGCCAGACATTACCCTGACCACCTTGCAGAGCCTCAAGCTCAAGGGTGAAAAAATCACCATGCTGACCTGCTATGACGCCACCTTCGCCAACGCCTGTTGCCAGGCCGGGGTTGAAGTGTTGTTAGTGGGCGACTCCCTGGGCATGGTTCTTCAAGGGAATGACAGCACCCTGCCCGTGACCACGGATGAACTGGCCTACCACACCGCCAGCGTCAAGCGTGGCAACGACGGCGCCTTGATCATCGCCGACCTGCCGTTCATGGGGTACGCCACGCTTGAGCAAACCTTCCAGAACGCCGGCAAGCTGATGCAGGCCGGCGCACATATGGTCAAAGTCGAAGGCGCCGTGTGGCTGGCCGAGTCGATCCGGCTGCTGGCTGAACGCGGTGTACCGGTATGTGCACACATGGGCCTGACCCCGCAGTCGGTGAACATCCTCGGCGGCTACAAGGTACAGGGTCGCAATGAAGCCCAGGCGCGCCAGATGCGCGCCGATGCCATCGCCCTGGAACAAGCCGGTGCCGCGATGATTGTGCTGGAGTGCGTCCCCAGCGAACTGGCCGCAGAAATCACCCAGGCCGTCAAAGTGCCGGTAATCGGCATTGGCGCCGGCTCCGCCACCGATGGTCAGGTGCTGGTCCTGCACGACATGCTCGGCCTGTCGATTAGCGGTCACGTACCCAAGTTCGTGAAGAACTTCATGGCCGGCCAGGACAGCATCCACGCAGCCCTGAGCGCTTACGTCAGCGCAGTCAAGAATGTGACTTTCCCAGGCGCTGAACACGGATTCTCGGCATGAACACCGTTAAAACCGTCCGCGAACTGCGGGCTGCCGTGACCCACGCCCGCAGCGCCGGCAAACGCATCGGCTTTGTGCCTACCATGGGCAACCTGCATAGCGGCCATGCCACCCTGGTGACCAAGGCCGCGCAGCAGGCGGATTTCGTGGTGGCGAGCATCTTCGTCAACCCACTGCAATTCGGTGCCGGCGAAGATCTGGATAAATACCCGCGCACCTTGGCCGCCGACCAGGAAAAACTCCTGCAGGCGGGCTGCAACCTGCTGTTCGCCCCCACTGTCGAGGAAATGTACCCCGATGGCATGAACGGCCAGACCCGCGTCAGCGTGCCACAACTGTCCGAAGGCTTGTGCGGCGCCAGCCGCCCAGGGCATTTCGAAGGCGTGGCCACGGTGGTCAGCAAGTTGTTCAACATGGTCCAGCCCGACATGGCCGTATTTGGCCAGAAGGACTACCAGCAGTTGGCGGTCATTCGCGCCATGGTCCGCGATCTGAACATGCCGATCCAGATCATCGGCGAACCCACCGTGCGTGCAGCGGACGGCCTCGCGCTGTCATCACGCAACGGTTACCTCACCGAGGAGCAACGTGCGGTCGCGCCGGTGCTGTACCGCGCCCTCAGCCAGATCGCCACGGCCATCCAAGACGGTGATCATGATTTCGCCAAGCTTCGCGCCGAGCAAATCCGGCAGATTGAAGCCGCAGGGCTACGCATGGACTACCTGGAAGTGCGCCAAGGCGTACATCTGCGCCCGGCCACGGCTGAAGATCGGGATGTGGTGATCCTGGTCGCCGCTTATCTGGGCGCCACACGCCTGATCGATAACCTGCACCTGAACCTCGCCTGACCCCACTTTACCCTCCACCTGTTGCCCCGACGGCTGTGCCGGTATAAAAAAGTACCGGCCACAGCGCAGACAAAGCCAAGACATATCCACACGCTAGGTTTAATGTAATCGCCCTGCGCTATGGTTAGCGCTGTCTGGAACCCAGTCGTTGAGACAAGAATGGATGTTCCGGGCTTTTAAGTGTCCTAAAGGCAGTCCCTGTAATAAAAGGAAACCCGCAGCGATGGCGTACTACCGCACCCCTCATGACGTTACCGCTCTGCCCGCCTGGCAAGCGCTTGTTCAACATCGCCAAGCCATGCAGGATTTCAGCATGCGCGAAGCGTTCAATGCCGACCCTCAGCGCTTTTCCCAATTTACCTTGAGCAGCTGCGGACTTTTCCTCGATTATTCGAAAAACCTGATCACCAGCGAAACCCGCGACCTGCTGGTGGACCTGGCCAAGGAAGTGAACCTTAAAGGCGCGATTGATGCGCTGTACGCGGGCGAGCCCGTCAACTCTTCCGAAGGCCGCCCGGCGCTGCATACCGCCCTGCGCCGCCCGGTGGGTGACAAGCTGTCGGTCAACGGCGTGAACATCATGCCGGACGTGCACAAGGTGCTGAACCAGATTACTGACCTGGTCGGCCGCATCCACGACGGCCTGTGGCGTGGCTACACCGAAAAGCCGATCACCGACGTGGTGAACATCGGCATCGGTGGTTCGTTCCTCGGTCCGGAACTGGTCTCCGAAGCGCTGTTGTCCTACGCCCACAAAGGCGTGCGTTGCCACTACCTGGCGAATATCGACGGCAGCGAGTTCCACGAGCTGACCATGAAGCTGCGCGCCGAGACCACGCTGTTCATTGTGTCGTCCAAATCCTTCAACACCCTTGAAACCCTGAAGAACGCCCAGGCCGCCCGCGCCTGGTACCTGGCCCAGGGTGGTTCGGAAGCTGAGCTGTATCGCCACTTCATCGCCGTTTCGAGCAACAACGCGGCGGCCGTAGCCTTTGGTATTCGTGAAGAGAACATCTTCCCGATGTGGGATTGGGTAGGTGGGCGTTACTCGCTGTGGTCGGCGATTGGCTTGCCAATCGCCCTGGCCATCGGCATGTCCAACTTCAAGGAACTGCTGTCGGGTGCCTACACCATGGACCAGCACTTCCTGAACGCGCCGTTCGAAGCCAACATGCCTGTGCTGCTGGGTTTGCTGGGCGTGTGGTACGGCAACTTCTGGGGCGCGCAGAGCCATGCGATCCTGCCGTACGACCATTACCTGCGTAACATCACCAAGCATTTGCAACAGCTGGACATGGAATCCAACGGCAAGAGCGTCCGCCAGGACGGCACGCCAGTGTCCACCGATACAGGCCCGGTGATCTGGGGCGGCGTAGGCTGCAACGGGCAGCACGCTTACCACCAGCTGCTGCACCAAGGGACGCAACTGATCCCGGCCGACTTCATCGTGCCGATCGTCAGCTTCAACCCGGTCTCCGATCACCACCAGTGGTTATACGCCAACTGCCTGTCCCAGAGCCAGGCACTGATGCTCGGCAAGACCCGCGGCGAAGCCGAAGCCGAGCTGCGTGAAAAGGGCCTGCCGGAAGCGGAAGTGCAGAAGCTGGCACCGCACAAGGTGATCCCGGGCAACCGTCCGAGCAACACCCTCGTGGTCGAACGCATCAGCCCTCGTCGCCTCGGCGCGCTGGTGGCGATGTATGAGCACAAGGTGTTCGTGCAGAGCGTGGTCTGGGGCATCAACGCTTTTGACCAATGGGGCGTTGAACTGGGCAAGGAACTGGGCAAAGGCGTTTACAACCGCCTGACGGGCGCCGAAGAAACCTCAGCCGAGGACGCTTCGACCCAGGGCCTGATCAACTACTTCCGCGGTCGTCACCGCGGCTGATGCTGATCACTCAAGGCCAACGTCTGTTTGGACGTTGGCCTTGAACCCTCCCACCACAGGGTGCATCTTTATCACTTGTCGCAAAAACAAGAATAAGGATCGCTCATGTTCGATATCAGCACGTTTCCCACCGCCGATGCCGTCCGCCGGGCTGCGCAACTCAGTCAAGAAGACTATCAGCGCCTCTATCGCCAATCCATCGAGCAGCCAGAGACCTTCTGGGCCGAACAGGCCAAGGGCTTTCTGGACTGGATAACACCGTGGCACACCGTCCAGCAGTCAGACATCAATACCGGTGCCGCCCAATGGTTTGCCGGCGGCCAACTGAACGTCAGCTACAACTGCATTGACCGTCACCTGGCGCAACGCGCCGATCAGCCGGCCTTCATCTGGGAGGGCGACGATCCGTCAAAATCCTCCACGATCACTTACCGCCAACTGCATCAAAACGTCAGCCGCCTGGCCAATGTGCTGAAAAACCGTGGCGTGAAAAAAGGCGACCGCGTGTGCATCTACATGCCGATGATCCCGGAAGCGGCCTACGCCATGCTGGCCTGCACGCGAATTGGCGCGGTGCACTCGGTGGTGTTTGGCGGGTTTTCGCCTGACGCCCTGCGTGACCGTATTCTCGATGCCGACTGCCGCACCGTGATAACCGCCGACGAAGGCGTGCGCGGCGGCAAGCCCGTGGCGCTGAAACAGAATGTCGATAAAGCCCTGGCCAGTTGCCCGAACGTCAGCACGGTGCTGGTGGTCGAGCGCACCGGAGCCAGCGTGAACTGGAACGAGGGCCGCGACCTCAAGTATCAAGCGGCCCTGGACGCCGCCAGCGACAACTGCCCACCCGAGCCGATGGACGCCGAGGATCCGCTGTTCATCCTCTACACCTCCGGCAGCACCGGCAAACCCAAGGGCGTGCTGCACACCACTGGCGGCTACCTGCTGCAAGCGGCGATGACCTTCAAGTACGTACTCGACTACCAAGAGGGCGAAGTGTTCTGGTGCACCGCCGATGTGGGCTGGGTTACCGGGCATAGCTACATCGTCTACGGTCCGCTGGCCAATGGCGCCACTTCGCTGATGTTCGAGGGCGTGCCGAGTTATCCGGACAGCTCGCGCTTCTGGCAGGTGATCGATAAACATCAGGTGAATATTTTCTACACCGCGCCCACCGCTTTGCGCGCCCTGATGCGTGAAGGCCACGGCCCATTGGAGAGCACCTCCCGCGCCAGCCTGCGCCTGCTGGGCAGTGTCGGTGAGCCGATCAACCCGGAGGCCTGGGACTGGTACTTCAATGCGGTGGGCGAACAGCGCTGCCCCATCGTCGATACCTGGTGGCAAACCGAAACCGGCGGCATCATGCTCAGCCCGCTGGTCAGCGCCCAGCGCATCAAGCCGGGCTGCGCGACACAGCCGATGTTCGGCGTACAACCGGTGCTGCTCGATGAGCAGGGCAAGGAAATCAGCGGCGCCGGCAGTGGCGTGCTGGCGATCAAGGCCAGCTGGCCGGGGCAGATTCGCAGCGTCTACGGCGACCCGCAGCGCATGATCGACACTTACTTCAAGCCCTATCCCGGCTACTACTTCACCGGCGACGGCGCACGCCGCGATGAAGACGGCGACTACTGGATCACCGGTCGCATCGATGATGTGATCAACGTGTCCGGCCATCGCATCGGCACCGCCGAGGTCGAAAGCGCCCTGGTGCTGCATGACCAGGTCGCTGAAGCCGCTGTGGTCGGCTATCCCCATGACGTCAAGGGCCAGGGCATCTATGCCTTTGTAACGCCAATGAACGGCGTCGAGCCCAGCGATACGCTGAAAAAGCACTTGCTGGACCTGGTCAGCAAGGAAATTGGCAGCTTTGCCAAACCGGAACTGATCCAGTGGGCGCCTGCCTTGCCGAAAACCCGCTCCGGAAAGATCATGCGGCGCATCTTGCGCAAGATCGCCTGCAACGAACTGGACAGCCTGGGCGATACCTCAACCCTGGCTGACCCAAGCGTCGTAGACGGGTTGATCGACAAACGCCTGAACCGATAGCGCTCAGGATAATCCCCGGCCTGTGCAGGCCGGGGTTAACTGTTAAACTCCGCGCCCCGATTTTCTTATTTTTCTGCAAGCAAGGCGCGCTTCATGACCCCCCTGAATCAGGCGCTGCGCGCCGCCCTCGATCACCGCCAAGACCTGATCAACGAACTGCACGCCCAGGGTACAGACTGCTACCGGCTGTTCCACGGCAGCCAGGAAGGCGCCGGCGGCTTGACCATCGACCGCTACGGCCCGCAATTGCTGGTGCAGAGCTTCCATCAGTCGCTGGACAGCGCAGACCTTCTGGACCTGCATCAACTGATCAACCAATACATGGGCCTGGAATTGCTGCTGGTGTACAACGACCGTGCCCGAGGCAACTCGCGTATCGATCGTGAAGACACGGTATACCGCGCAGAGCCTGCGGCGCTCGAAGACCTGGTCGGCCACGAGTGGGGCCTCAGCTACCGTGTGCGGGGGCGCCATGCCGGGCAGGACCCGTTACTGTTCCTCGACCTGCGTAACACCCGTGGTTGGGTGAAGGATCACAGCGCCGGCAAAAGCGTGCTGAACCTGTTCGCCTACACCTGCGGCGTGGGCTTGAGCGCGGCCGCCGGCGGCGCACGCGAAGTGTGCAACCTGGACTTTGCCGAGGGCAACCTGGCGGTTGGCTGTGAAAACGGCCTGCTCAACCCACAATTGCCGAGCATGGAGTTCGTACAGTCCGATTACTTCCCGGCCATTCGCCAACTGGCGGGCCTGCCGATCACCCAGCGTCGCGGCCAAAAGCTGCCGAGCTATCCGCGCCTGGAGCAGCGCCAGTACGACCTGGTCCTGCTTGATCCGCCCGCCTGGGCCAAGAGCGCGTTCGGCACCGTCGACCTGCTGCGCGACTATCAGAGCTTGCTCAAGCCCGCGCTGCTGACCACCGCTGACAATGGGGTACTGATCTGTTGTAACAACCTGGCGAAAGTCAGCATGGATGACTGGCGTGAACAGGTGCTGCGTTGCGCAGAAAAAGCCGGCCGCCCAGTGCGCGACTGGCAGGTCATGACACCCGGGGCAGACTTTCCTTCCACAGATCAGCAGCCTCCGTTAAAGACCTTGATCCTGCATTTGTAGGAAGTTTCCCAGCAGCCACTGTTCTTCGGAACCGAATTACCGTGCCATACTCCAAGGCACTCTCGTTCGACACAGATGGCGTCACCCATGCCCAAAGGATTGATCCGCGCCGCAGGCGCCTTGTTGACCGCCCTGGCTTTGTACAGCTTGCTGGGCTTTTTGATTTTACCCGGCATCGCTCTTCGCATTGCCAACCAACAGTTGGCGAATTACGCCACGGTGCCGGCGCGAATCGAGCGCATCGAGCTCAACCCGTTCAGCCTGGAACTCACGCTGTGGGGCCTGAAGATCGGTGAGCCGGGCAAAGAACAAGTGGGCTTCCAGCGCTTTTACGCCAACCTGCAGGCCGACAGTCTCTGGACCCGCGCCCTGCACCTGGCTGATGTGCAACTGGACCAGCCCAAGACCGAACTGTTGTTCGACAAATCCGGCCAGTTGAACCTGGCGCAGTTGTTCAAACTGCCGCCGAGCGAACCGACTCCCGCAGATCCCGATGCCAAACCGTTCCCGCTGCGTATCGACAGCATCAAACTGGCGGGCGGCAATCTGCATTTCCGAGACCTGCGCCCCAGCGAACCTATCGAATTCCTCTACGACAAACTCGACTTCGAGCTGAAAAACCTCAGCACCTTGCCCGAAGACAACGCCGACATGACCCTGGTGGCCGCTGGCCCTGACGGCGGGCAGATCGACTGGAAAGGTAATGTCAGCCTGGTACCGATCACCTCCGAAGGTACCTTGAAGGTCACCGACGGCAAGATGAAAGCTTGGTGGCCGTATGTACGTGACGCCTTGCCGCTGGTGCTGGAAGACGGCGTGCTTAACTTCAGCACCGACTATAAGTTCAGCCTGGCCAAAGAGACCGAGCTGAACCTGACCAACACCGCCGCCAGCATTGCGCCCTTCGCGATCAAGGCGCCGGATGGCCGGCCATTGGTACGCCTGGAACGCCTGGATGTCAGCGAAACTACGGTAGACCTGGCCAAGCAGCAGGTAGTCGTCGGCAAAATCCGCAGCAACAAGCTGGAAACCTGGGCCGCTCTTGAAGCCGATGGCCAACTCGACTGGCAGAAACTGTTCGCCAGCCAGCCAAGCAAGCCAACACCGGCACCGGCCAACGCCGACGCCGACGCCGACGCACCTGAAGCCCAACCGGCAGCGCCAAGCAAACCCTGGCAAGTGATGCTCAAGGATGTGCAACTGCGTAACTATCAGGTACACCTGGCCGACCGCCAGGCCAAACCTGCGGTGGCGCTGGAACTGGGCCCGTTGAATGTCGACATGCAGAACTTCGACAGCCTCAACCAAAGCCCCTTCACCTTGAAGGTCGATAGTGGCGTGGGCAAGCAAGGCAAGATCCAGGCAACCGGCGAGGTTAACCTCAACCCGGTCAGCGCCAAGCTGAAAGTGAATACCCAGGACATCGACCTGCGGGTGGCCCAGTCGTATATCAGCCCGTTTATTCGCCTGGAACTGCGCAGCGGCATGTTGGGCGGCAACCTGGATGTGAACCTCAAGAGCACCGAGCCGTTGGCCCTGCAAATCACCGGCCGCGCTCAGGTCGATCAGTTGCATACCCTGGACACCCTCAAGACCCGCGACTTCCTCAAGTGGCAGCGCCTGGTACTGGAGGGTGTGAACTATCAGCACGGTCAGAGCCTGTCGATCGACAAGGTCAACCTGCTGCAGCCGTATGCGCGCTTCATGATCAACGACGATCGCACCACCAACATCGATGACTTGCTGATTCCCCAGCCTGCCGACAGTGGTGCCAAATCAGCCGCCAAGCCGGCGGCCAGCAAAGACAAGCCCTTGGGCATCCACATCGGGCAGATCGCAATTAACGATGGTTCGGCCAACTTTGCCGACTTCAGCCTCACGCCCAACTTCGCCACCGCGATTCAACAGCTCAACGGCCAGATTGGCACCATCGATAGTCGCCAGGCCAAACCGGCCAGCGTCGATATCAAGGGTAAGGTAGACCGTTACGCCCCAGTGACCATCAAGGGCAGCGTGAACCCGTTTGATCCGATGGCAGCCCTGGATATCGCGACCAGCTTCAAACGTGTCGAGTTGACCAACTTGACACCTTACTCGGGCAAGTTCGCAGGCTTCCGTATCCGCAAGGGCCGGCTGAATCTCGACTTGCACTACGTGATCACCAAGGGCCAGTTGAAGGCCGAAAACAAAGTGGTGGTCGAACAGTTGCAACTGGGTGAGAAAGTCGACAGCTCCGATGCGGTGGACTTGCCGATTCGCCTGGCCATCGCCCTGCTCAAGGACAGCGACGGCAAGATCTCGATCGAACTGCCGGTCAGTGGCGACCTGAACAACCCGCAATTCAGCGTGATGCCGATTGTGTGGCAGACCCTGCGTAACCTCGTCGTCCGCGCAGCGACCGCGCCCTTCAAGTTTATTGGCGGGCTGGTGACGGGTGGCGGCTCTGAAGACCTGGGTAATGTTTCGTTCGCCGCCGGCTCCAGTGAGCTGAACAAAGATGCCGAGGGCGCGCTGAACACCTTGGCCAAGGCACTGAAAGAGCGCCCTACCCTGCGCCTGGAAATCGAAGGCACGGCTGCTGCCAGCAGCGATGGGCCGTTCCTGGCGGCGCAGCGGCTGGAACGTGAATACCAGTACAACTACTACAAGATCCTCCAGCGCCGTGGCGACAAAGTCCCGGCCCAAGCTTCGTTGCTTGAAGTGCCCGAGAAAGAAAAAGCACCGTTGCTGGAAGGTATCTACCGCACCCGTCTTAAACAGCAACCTCCCGCCGAATGGAAAAACCTTGGCAGCGATGAGCGCTCGGCGAAGCTCAAAGAGGGTGTGATCAAGTTCTGGAGCGGCAGTGATGTGCTGCTGCGCCAACTGGGCCAGGAGCGCGCCAGTACCATCAAGGATTACTTGGTGGACAAGGGCCAGTTGGAAGATGAGCGGGTGTACTTCATTGATGCGCAACTGGGGCAGGCGGAGAAAGATGGTCGGGTCATCACCCCAATGCATCTGGATGCCGAGTAACTTCTGAGCAACGCCTATCCTAATGTGGGAGCTGGCTTGCCTGCGATAGCATCACCTCGGTGCAACTGAATGACTGAGGTGCCAACATCGCTGGCAAGCCAGCTCCCACATTTTTTTGGGGGGTTGGCTGGCAGTTTTGTTTCAACCCCAAAATAGAACAGGCCCCGACACAAGTGCCGGGGCCTGTAATGACCACATCCGTGTGGTCGGTCGCATGAACTCCAGAGGTGCATCGGGTGGATAACTAGCTCACCCTAAGCCGCCGCTATATCGTTCAAACGAAACCTTTAACGTTACTCTGCTTTCAGGCCGTCGGCCGATACAGCTTTAACGCCTTTGATTTTCTTGGTGATGGCAACCGCAGTTTCTTTCTGCGATGCAGTCACAGCAGTCGGAGACGACAGGGACACTACGCCCTTGTTGGTCTCAACCTTGATGTCAGTGCCAGGAATGCCCTTCTCGGTAACCAGGTCAGCCTTCACTTTGGTAGTGATCCAAGTGTCGCTGGTGGTTTCTTTGGCGTCGTGTGCCGCACCTTTGGTTTTGTCGATGCCGTCAGCTTTGACAGCGCCGCCAGCCAGCAGACCGTCAGCCGAAACAGCATTCACACCTTTGATTTTCTTGGTGATGGCTACAGCAGTGGCTTTCTGCGAATCCGAGACTGCTACGTCGGAGGACAGGGAAACCACACCTTTGTTGGTCTCAACCTTGATGTCCGAACCCGGAATGCCTTTTTCGGTCAGCAGGTCGGCTTTGACTTTAGTGGTGATCCAAGTATCCGAAACGCTTTCCTTAGCCTTGGTCGCTTCACCGGCCGCCAAAGTCATAGGGGCTTGGGAAGTCTGAGCAAAGGCTACGTTAGCACCCATCGCCAGGGTCAGAGCGGTAGCAGTAGCGAGAGCGAACTTCTTCATACGAATAACTCCTGTTTTATTAAAAGTCTGCAGACGTAAACCTTCATGCTGCAGCGCTAACAGGGATAGTGCAGGCGGCGTGCCAAGTGGGATAACAGGACAAAATCTTTATAAAACAACAAGTTAAAAAACAGAGCGATTTTCGAAATCGTGCAAGTTGCATGAAGCAGGTCGTGCCTGCGTGCAAGTTGCGGTTTTTGCAGGCGACTAAACAACTGATTTTAGGGGAATTTCCTTCTCCCACAAAAAAGGGACTCCGAAGAGTCCCTTTTTTTCAGCTAGAACGCGGGGTGATTAAACGCCCGAAGCCTTGGCTGCTGCTACGTCCTTGATGGACAGCTTGATACGGCCGCGGTTGTCCACGTCCAGTACCAGCACTTCCACTTCCTGGCCTTCTTTGAGAATGTCGGTCACTTTCTCAACACGAGCGTCGCTCAGCATGGAGATGTGAACCAGACCGTCTTTGCCCGGCAGGATGTTGACGAATGCGCCGAAGTCGACGATGCGCTCAACCTTGCCGACGTAGATCTTGCCGATCTCGGCCTCAGCGGTGATGCCCAGGACGCGTTGGCGTGCAGCTTCAGCCGCTTCCTTGGTTTCGCCGAAGATCTTGATCGAGCCGTCGTCTTCGATGTCGATCGAAGCCTTGGTTTCTTCACAGATCGCACGGATGGTCGCGCCGCCTTTACCGATAACATCACGGATTTTGTCGGTGTCGATTTTCATCGCGATCATGGTCGGAGCGTTTTCCGACAGTTCGGTACGCGACTGGCCAATGATCTGGTTCATCTGGCCGAGGATGTTCAGGCGCGCTTCCAGGGCTTGGCCCAGAGCGATTTCCATGATCTCTTCAGTGATGCCCTTGATCTTGATGTCCATCTGCAGCGCGGTTACGCCTTTAGCGGTACCGGCTACTTTGAAGTCCATGTCGCCCAGGTGGTCTTCGTCGCCCAGGATGTCGGTCAGGATGGCGAACTTCTCGCCTTCTTTAACCAGGCCCATGGCGATACCGGCAACCGGCGCCTTCATCGGCACACCAGCGTCCATCAGCGCCAGGGAAGCACCGCAAACGGAAGCCATCGAGCTGGAACCGTTGGACTCAGTGATTTCCGATACGACACGGATGGTGTACGGGAACACATCGGCAGCCGGCAGCATCGCAGCAATCGAACGACGGGCCAGACGGCCGTGACCGATTTCACGACGACCAGCACCACCCATGCGGCCACACTCGCCCACCGAGAACGGAGGGAAGTTGTAGTGCAGCATGAACGGGTCTTTTTTCTCGCCTTCCAGGGTGTCCAGCAGTTGTGCGTCACGGGCAGTACCCAGAGTCGCGACTACCAGGGCCTGGGTTTCACCACGGGTGAACAGCGCCGAACCGTGAGTCTTGGGCAGCACGCCGACTTCGATGTTCAGCGGGCGCACGGTGCGAGTGTCGCGACCGTCGATACGTGGCTTGCCGTTAACGATGTTTTCGCGAACGGTGCGGTATTCGATTTCGCCGAATGCAGCCTTGACGTCGCTGGCAGAAGGCTGGCCTTCTTCACCGGACAACTTGGCGACAACCTGGTCCTTCAACTCGCCCAGGCGAGCGTAACGGTCGGCCTTGACGGTGATGGTGTAGGCGTCGGAGATGGCAGCGCCGAACTCGGAGCGGATAGCGCCCAGCAGGTCGGTGGCTTCCGGGGCAGCAGCCCAGGTCCAGGTTGGCTTGGCAGCTTCGGCAGCCAATTCCTTGACCGCGTTGATTACCACCTGGAACTCGTCGTGAGCAAACAGTACGGCGCCCAGCATCTGGTCTTCGGTCAGCTCTTTGGCTTCCGACTCAACCATCAATACGGCTTCGGAGGTACCGGCAACGACCATGTCCAGGCTCGAAGCTTTCTGCTGCTCGTAAGATGGGTTCAGCAGGTAACCGGTGCTTTCATGGAAAGCAACGCGAGCGGCACCGATAGGACCATCGAACGGAATGCCCGAGATCGCCAGCGCAGCCGAAGTACCGATCATCGCAGCGATGTCCGGATCGGTCTTTTTGCTGGTGGAAACGACGGTGCAGACAACCTGCACTTCGTTCATGAAGCCTTCTGGGAACAGCGGACGGATCGGACGGTCGATCAGTCGGGATGTCAGGGTTTCTTTCTCGGAAGGACGGCCTTCGCGCTTGAAGAAACCGCCAGGGATCTTACCGGCAGCGTAAGTCTTTTCCTGGTAGTGAACGGACAGAGGGAAGAAGCCCTTGCTCGGGTCAGCGGTCTTGGCGCCAACCACGGTCACCAGTACGGTAACGTCGTCGTCAACGGTAACCAGCACTGCGCCGGAGGCTTGACGGGCGATACGGCCTGTCTCGAGGGTAACGGTCGACTGACCGAACTGGAATTTTTTGATAACCGGGTTCACGGTGTCCTACCTTCTTTGTGGCTCTTGGGGGAACTTGTCTTCTTGCGAAATTCTTGGGCAATGTCGGGAATCGGCCCGACCCTCGTCCAGGGTAAAACGTGTATCCAGATAAAACTTGAGGCTGGGAGCCTACCATGGGCCAGCGGGAATCCCACTGGCACACGGCAGACAACCAACCTCTAGCGCAATCGCTGATTAGCGACGCAGACCCAGGCGACCGATCAGAGTCTGATAACGACCCAGATCCTTGCCTTTCAGGTAGTCCAGCAGCTTACGGCGCTGGTTTACCATGCGGATCAGACCACGACGGGAGTGGTGGTCTTTACCGTTGGCCTTGAAGTGACCTTGCAGTTTGTTGATGTTGTGGGTCAGCAGTGCAACTTGCACTTCTGGCGAACCAGTGTCACCAACAGCTTGCTGATAGTCAGCTACGATTTGTGCTTTTTCTTGAACGTCGAGAGCCATGAGGCAATCCTTTTTTCAGGAAACCACCCAAGGGGTGATCTCAATAGGCCGAGGGCATACCCCCGTATCTATAAATGAGAAGTGACCATGCCTATTAACAGCCACCCTCGTTCGGTCATTCTGACCGAATCAGTCGACGCGGCGCGATGCGCCCGTCTTCGCTCACTTCACCGATACCGATAAAGCGACCGTTATGATCCTGTACTCGCACCATGCCGAACTTCGGGGCATCCGGGGCGCGTACCGGCTGGCCGTTGAGCCAGTAGAACGCGCTGTGCTCCGAGAAGTGCAGCAATGGCCAATCCAGCAAACCACTGTCCGAGGGCATCAGGAAGCGATCAACCGCTTCGTTGCCGCCTTCGGCGTGCACCGCTTCCAGCTCTTCCAGCGTGACCGTCTGGGCCAGGGTGAAAGGGCCTGCCTGGGTACGTCGCAGTTCAGCTACATAAGCACCGCAGCCCAGCTTCTCACCAATATCTTCCACGAGGGTACGGATATAGGTGCCTTTGCTGCAGTCCACCGCCAATCGAGCAGTGTCACCTTCACAGGCGAGCAGTTCCAGCCGGGCAATAGTAACAGAACGCGGTTCGCGCTCCACCACTTCGCCCGCACGTGCCAGCTTATAAAGAGGTTGCCCATCCCGCTTGAGCGCCGAGTACATCGGCGGTATCTGACTGATTTGCCCACGAAAAGCAGGTAATGCAGCTTCGATATCCGCACGACCAACGGTCACGTCGCGAACCTGCAAAACATCACCTTCGGCGTCTGCCGTGGTGGTTGTCTTGCCCAGTTGCATGAGGGTTTCATAACCCTTGTCCGAATCAAGCAGGTACTGCGAGAACTTGGTGGCCTCACCAAAGCACAACGGCAGAACGCCGGTGGCCAGTGGATCCAGGCTGCCGGTGTGTCCCGCCTTCTCGGCGTTAAGCAGCCAGCGGACCTTCTGCAGCGCCGCATTGGAGGTAAAACCAATGGGCTTGTCGAGCAGAATGATGCCACTGACGTTGCGACGGATACGTTTGACCTGAGCCACCGCTTACTCCTTGGCGTCTTCAGGTGTGGACGGATGCTGACTGTCTTCAGCCACGGCGCGCTCGATCAAGGCCGAGAGGTGCGCGCCACGCACGACGCTTTCGTCGTAATGGAAGTGCAACTGCGGAACGCTGCGCAGCTTCATTTCGCGGGCCAACTGCATCCGCAGGAAACCTGCGGCGGAGTTGAGCACCTTGATGCTTTGCGCGATTTCTTCGCTGTTGTCCTGCCCCATCACGGTGATGAAGATTTTGGCATGACCCACGTCACGGCTCACTTCAACGGCGGTGATGGTGACCAGGCCAACGCGGGGGTCTTTGACTTCGCGACGGATCAGTTGAGCCAGCTCACGCTGCATCTGATCGCCGATACGCTGGGTACGGCTGTATTCTTTTGCCATGTCTTGTTACCTGTTACTGCCACACGGTGAAACCCGTGGGGTCTGAAAGCGGCAAACGCCCGGCCTGACAAAAGCCAGACCGGGCGTTGCGTTTAGAGTCCGGACACGGCGCGGGGCAAATACATGCCCACGCGCTGTGTGGCTCCTGAAGTGCGCGAGTTAGAGGCTGCGAGCAACCTGAACCTTCTCGAAGACTTCGATCTTGTCGCCAACCTTGACGTCGTTGTAGCTCTTGACGCCGATACCGCATTCCATGCCGGCACGTACTTCGGCAGCGTCATCCTTGAAGCGGCGCAGGGATTCCAGCTCGCCTTCGAAGATAACGATGTCTTCACGCAGTACACGGATCGGACGGTTACGGTACACGGTGCCTTCGACAACCATGCAACCGGCGATCGCGCCGAATTTCGGCGAGCGGAACACGTCACGCACCTCGGCGATACCCAGGATGTTCTCCCGGACATCGCTGCCAAGCATACCGGTAAGGGCTTTCTTGACGTCTTCGATGATGTCGTAGATGACGTTGTAGTAACGCATGTCCAGACCTTCCTGCTCGACGATCTTGCGAGCGCCAGCATCGGCACGCACGTTGAAGCCGAACAGTACAGCGCTGGAAGCCAGTGCCAGGTTGGCGTCGGACTCGGTGATACCACCGACACCGCCACCGACAACACGCACTTGCACTTCGTCGTTACCCAGGCCGTTCAAGGCGCCGTTCAACGCTTCGAGGGAACCACGGACGTCGGATTTGAGGACGATGTTAAGCGTCTTCTTCTCTTCCTGGCCCATGTTCTCGAAGATGTTTTCCAGCTTGCCGGCGTGAGCACGGGCCAGCTTAACTTCGCGGAACTTGCCTTGACGGAACAGAGCCACTTCACGGGCTTTCTTCTCGTCGGCAACTACGCTCATCTCGTCGCCAGCGTCCGGCGTACCGTCCAGGCCGAGGATCTCGACCGGGATAGCAGGACCTGCTTCCTTGATTGGCTTGCCGTTCTCGTCGAGCATGGCACGTACACGGCCGTAGTTCGAACCGACCAGCACCATGTCGCCTTGGCGCAGGGTACCGTCTTGAACCAGCACGGTCGCGACCGGGCCACGGCCCTTGTCGAGGCGCGATTCAACCACTACACCACGGCCAGGAGCCGAAGGCGTAGCGGTCAATTCCAGGACTTCAGCTTGCAACAGGACCGCTTCGAGCAGTTCGTCAACGCCGGTACCCATTTTCGCCGAGACCGATACGAATGGCGTCTCGCCACCCCATTCCTCGGATGTCACGCCGTGAACCGACAGTTCGCTACGGATGCGATCGAGATCGGCGCCGGGCTTGTCGATTTTGTTCACGGCTACAACCAGAGGAACACCGGCAGCCTTGGCGTGCTGGACAGCTTCAATGGTCTGCGGCATTACGCCGTCGTCCGCTGCAACCACCAGGATCACGATGTCGGTCGCCTTGGCACCACGGGCACGCATTGCGGTAAACGCGGCGTGACCTGGAGTGTCGAGGAAGGTGACCATGCCGCGTTCGGTTTCAACGTGGTATGCACCGATGTGCTGGGTAATACCACCGGCTTCGCCTGCGGCAACCTTGGCACGACGGATGTAGTCGAGCAGGGAAGTTTTACCGTGGTCAACGTGGCCCATTACGGTCACAACCGGTGCACGGGAAACTGCCTCGCCTTCAAACTTCAGGGACTCGGCCAGGGAATCTTCCAGGGCGGTGTCGCTGACCAGGGTCACTTTGTGGCCCAGCTCTTCAGCAACCAACTGGGCAGTTTCCTGATCCAGTACCTGGTTGATGGTGGCCGGGGTGCCCAGCTTGAACATGAACTTGATGATTTCAGCAGCCTTGACCGACATCTGCTGGGCCAGATCGCCCACAGTGATGGTCTCGCCGATCTTCACTTCACGCACGACAGGGCCGGTTGGGCTCTGGAAACCGTGGGCGTTGCGTTTTTTCAGCTTGGCCTTGCCGCGACCACCGCGACGGAAGCCATCGCTTTCTTCGTCGGTAGTACGTGGGGCAACGCGTGGAGCAGGCGCTTTCTCTTTGACCGAGGCACGATGCGGAGCGTTTTTGCGCTCGCCATCGCCACCACCACCGCGACGATTGTTATCGTCGGCACGTGGTTTGTCCGGACGACGAGGTTCGTCGCGCTTGCGGGCGTCAGCTGCAGGAGCAGGCGCAGCAGCAATCGGGGCGGCCTCACGCACAGCTTCAACAGGAGCGGCAACCGCTTCAGTGTTGGCAGGTTGCGCAGCAGCAGGCTGGCGACGCGCTTCTTCTTCGGCGCGACGCTTGGCTTCTTCTTCAGCCTTCTGGCGAGCAGCATTTTCTACTGCGCGACGTTCATCCAGCTCGCGTTTGCGCTCGGCTTCGATTTCTTCCGGGCTGCGCTGTACGAAGACTTTCTTCTTGCGTACTTCTACGCTGATGCTCTTGCTACCCGCAACACGCAGGGTGCTGGTGGTTTTGCGCTGCAATGTAATCTTGCGCGGTTCTTCCACTTTCGCCTTGTGGCTGCTCTTCAAGTGAGTCAGCAAAGACTGCTTCTCACTATCGCTCACACCTTCATCGGCGGCGGTGTGCGGCAGACCTGCCTCACGCATCTGCTGCAACAGGCGCTCTACCGGTGTTTTGACCTCATCGGCCAGTTGTTTCACCGTGACTTGCGTCATGCACTTCTCTCCTCAGGCCGCGCCTAATTACTCGAACCAATGGGCTCGGGCGGCCATGATCAACTTGCCGGCACGATCTTCGTCAATGCCGTCGATGTCGAGCAGATCGTCAATAGACTGCTCGGCCAGGTCTTCGCGGGTAATTACGCCGCGCACCGCCAGTTCCATCGCCAAATCCTTGTCCATACCCTCAAGCGAGAGCAGGTCTTCGGCCGGATGGGCGTCTGCCAGCTTTTCCTCAGTAGCGATGGCTTTAGTCAACAAACGATCCTTGGCCCGAGCGCGAAGCTCGTTGACGGTGTCTTCGTCAAAGCCGTCGATGTTGAGCATTTCTTCCAACGGTACGTAGGCAATCTCTTCCAGGCTGGTGAAGCCTTCATCTACCAGTACCTGTGCCAGGTCTTCATCGACTTCCAACTCTTCGATGAAGTTGCGCAGGATGTCACCGGTTTCAGCTTGCTGCTTAGCCTGGATGTCCGATTCGGTCATCACGTTCAGGGTCCAGCCGGTCAGTTGGCTGGCCAGACGCACGTTCTGACCACCACGACCAATGGCCTGAGCCAGATTGTCTGCGCCAACGGCGATGTCCATTGCATGGGCATCTTCGTCAACGATAATTGCCGCCACTTCAGCCGGCGACATGGCGTTGATCACGAACTGCGCCGGGTTATCGTCCCACAGGACGATATCCACACGCTCACCGCCCAATTCGCCCGACACTGCCTGGACGCGCGAACCGCGCATACCGATGCAAGCGCCTTGCGGGTCGATGCGTTTGTCCTTGGAGCGAACCGCGATCTTGGCACGCGAACCCGGATCGCGGGACGCAGCCATGACTTCGATCAGACCTTCGGCAATTTCCGGCACTTCGATGCGGAACAGCTCGATCAGCATTTCCGGCGCGGTACGCGACAGGATCAGCTGAGGACCGCGGTTCTCGGTGCGGATTTCCTTGAGCAGCGCACGCAGACGCACGCCGACACGGAAGGTTTCGCGAGAGATGATGTCTTCGCGGGCCAGCAACGCTTCGGCGTTGTTGCCCAGGTCGACGATCACATTGTCGCGGGTAACTTTTTTCACGGTGCCGGAGATGATTTCACCCAGGCGCTCGCGATAAGCGTCAACGACTTGAGCGCGCTCGGCTTCACGAACCTTCTGCACGATGACCTGCTTGGCGGTCTGTGCAGCAATACGGCCGAATTCGATCGATTCGATCTTTTCTTCGACGACATCACCGACCTGGGCGCCCGGGTGCGTTTGCGCAACCTTGCTCGGCCAGGTTTCGATGGCCGGATCATCAAGATCGGCTTCTTCGACGACCGTCCAGCGACGGAAAGTCTCATAGGCACCGGTGTGGCGGTTGATTTCCACACGCAGATCAACTTCGTCTTCAAAACGCTTTTTGGTAGCAGTGGCCAGGGCCAGCTCCAGCGCTTCAAAAATCACGTTTGCCGGTACGCCCTTTTCATTGGATACCGACTCAACAACCAGCAGTACTTCTTTGCTCATCGTACGCCTCGCCTTTCGCAAGCCATTGGATCCGCGGGATCCGCGTCTCAGTCAAAACTGGGAATAATGTTGGCCTTGTCGATCATATCGATCGGCAACAGGAACTCATGGTCTTCTACCTGCACCACGACATCCTGTTCTTCTACACCGCGCAGAAGGCCCTGAAAGTTGCGTCGCCCTTCGAAGGGCGAACGCAGCTTGATCTTCACTTGTTCACCGGCAAATTTTGCAAACTGATCAATAGTGAACAGTGGGCGTTCCATGCCTGGCGAGGAAACTTCAAGGGTGTACTCAACGGAAATCGGATCTTCAACATCCAGCACACCGCTGATCTGACGGCTGACAATGGCACAATCGTCCACCAGCACGCCGCCCTCTTTATCGATATAAACGCGCAACATTGAGTGGCGACCTTGAGCCGAAAACTCAATACCCCAGCATTCATAGCCTAGGGCCACGACCACCGGGGCCAGCAAGGCCTGCAACTCTTCTAGCTTGCTCGACACCTGAACCCCCTCGTGCATGTATGTGCATGCTGTGCAAAATAAAAAAATGGGCGAAACGCCCATCCTTGAAACGCCGTCGAACAGCGGCGTTGAAAGTGTCCAGCTAACAAAAAGCCCCTTAAAAGGGGCTCCGCTAAAACTGGTTGCGGGGGCCGGATTTGAACCGACGACCTTCGGGTTATGAGCCCGACGAGCTACCAGACTGCTCCACCCCGCGACAAAGCTGGGGCGGAAGTATACGACCGATCCCTTACAGGGTCAATGTAACCTTCCACCTACAAGAAAGCCCGCAACAGCGGGCTCTCCTGATAATTGGTACCGAGAAGGGGACTCGAACCCCTACACCCTATGGGCACAACCACCTCAAGGTTGCGTGTCTACCAATTCCACCACCTCGGCAATACAGCGCTTACAACCCTTCTTACTTCTGCTCTTGAGCTGGAGGTACGTCAGTCGCTGGAGTAGCCGACTTTTGCTCTTGAAGCACCGGGACATCATCAGAAGCCGGTTTTGCTTTTGGAACTTCCAACACTGCTGGGTTTGGCAAACCTACCTGAGTCAGCACATGAGCTTTCTCTTTAGCAAAGTAACCTAACCCTAAGCTGGTTATGAAGAAACCTGCGGCAAGTATAGCAGTAAACTTACTAAGAAAGGTAGAGGAACCTTGGCTTCCGAACACAGTATTTGAAGCACCTGCACCGAAAGACGCACCAGCATCCGCACCTTTACCCTGTTGCAACAAAACCAGAGCAACTACGCTCAGGGCAGCCAACAGATGAAAAACGACTACGACTGTTTCCAGCATTTTTTCAGTTTCCCGCGGCGCGACAGATCGCACCGAACTCATCTGCATTCAGGGAAGCTCCACCAATGAGCCCCCCATCGATATCCGGCATGCCGAACAGTTCGACCGCATTGGCCGCCTTCACGCTGCCGCCGTATAGAAGCCGCACACCTTGCGCGACTTCAGAATTCTCTGCCGCCAACTGCGCGCGGATGGCTGCATGCACATCCTGCGCCTGTTGCGGTGTAGCAGTCAGTCCGGTGCCAATGGCCCAGACCGGCTCGTAAGCAATAACCGCCTTTGCAAACGCACCAACACCCAGCTCCTCGATGATGCTGCCCAGCTGACGCGAGACAACTTCAAGAGTCTTGCCCGATTCGCGCTGCTCAAGGGTCTCCCCTATGCACAACACCGGAACCAAGCCACAAGCCTGTGCCGCGGCGAACTTGCGATTGAGCGTCGCATCCCGCTCGCCCATCATCTGACGGCGCTCGGAGTGCCCAACGAGTACATAGGCACAACCCGCATCAACCAACTGACTCGGCGAAATCTCACCGGTCAATGCGCCTTGCATGGGCTCCACCGCAGAATTCTGCGCGCCGACCTGGATCGACTTGCCCTTCAAGCCATCAACCACTTGGTTGATATGCAAGCAAGGTGGGAAAACCGCGACATCAACACCGCTAGGCAAGGCCAAGTGACGAAGGCCATTGATCAGCTCAGCGACACTGGCGCGGGTACCGTGCATCTTCCAGTTACCAGCTACCATAGTGCGACGCATGCTGTACCCCGTCGGTCAAAGTGGGCGCAGATGTTACCCAACCACACCATCACTGGCAAGCCGAATTCAGGCGCAAACTTCAGTTACCAGTTTTGCCAGGTCTTCGGCATGGCCGCGAACCTGGGTTTCGTCCTCGCCTTCGACCATGACACGCACCAGAGGCTCAGTGCCCGACTTGCGCAACAACACACGCCCACGCCCAGCCATTGCCTGGGTAACACGCTCACAAGCCTCTTTGACGGCAGGGTGCTCGATCGGATTTTCACCACCGGCAAAACGCACATTGAGCAGCACCTGCGGACACTTGCGCAGGGCCTGACGCGCCTGCGCCAGGCTCTCGTCACGACGACGCAAGGCCAGAAGCACCTGCAGCGCAGCGATGATGGCGTCGCCCGTAGTCGTATGCTGGAAGCATACGACGTGTCCCGAGTTCTCGCCGCCTACCAGCCAGTTACGCTCCAGAAGCTCGGCGATCACATAACGGTCGCCGACATTGGCGCGGATAAACGGAATACCCAACTCCGCCAATGCCAACTCAAGCCCCAGGTTGCTCATGAGGGTACCCACGACGCCGCCCTGCAGCTTGTTACGCTCATGCAGATCACGGGCAATGATGAACAGCAAATCATCACCATCCACAATCATGCCGGTGTGATCCACCATCAGCACACGATCACCGTCGCCATCGAACGCGATACCCAGGTCCGCATGTTCGGCCAGAACCGCCGCCTGCAGTTGCTCCATATGCGTGGAGCCGCAGTTGTCGTTGATGTTCAAGCCGTTAGGCTGAGCCGATAGTACAGTGACCTGCGCTCCCAGCTCCTTGAAAACACTTGGCGCTACCTTGTAGGTCGCACCATGGGCGCAATCGACAACGATCTTCAGCCCGGCAAAATTGGTACTGCTCGGCACGCTGCTTTTGCAGAATTCGATATAACGGCCGGACGCATCATTGATACGCGACACCTTGCCCAGCTTGCTGGATTCGACCACCGTCATCGGCGCATCCAGCAGCTCTTCGATCATCAACTCGATCTCGTCAGGCAACTTGGTGCCCTGCCCCGAGAAGAACTTGATGCCATTGTCGTCATGCGGGTTGTGCGACGCACTGATCACAATACCGGCTTCAGCGTGAAAGGTACGCGTCAGGTAAGCGATCGCTGGCGTCGGCATGGGCCCCAACAGCATTACGTCGGCGCCGGCAGCAGATAAGCCTGCCTCAAGCGCGGATTCAAACATATAACCCGAAATACGGGTGTCCTTGCCAACCAGGATCCGGCACGCCCCCATGCTGCGGAACGCCATGCCTGCCGCCCAACCCAACTTGAGCATGAAATCAGGGGTAATCGGAAACTCGCCAACCCGACCACGGATGCCGTCGGTGCCAAAGTATTTTTTAGTCATAAGTGCTCCATCATTCTTATTCGGCTGATTCTACAGCGGCAATCATGCGCACCACATCCACCGTCTCGGCGACATCATGCACACGCAAAATACGAGCGCCCTTGGTCACGGCAAGCGCTGCAAGGGCGAGGCCGCCGTACAAGCGCTCACCCACCGGGCGATTCAAGGCCAGCCCTATCATGCTCTTGCGCGACACACCGACCAGCAGCGGCCGACCAAGGGCATGCAGCGCCTCCATATGCTTGAACAGGCTTAAATTATGTTGCAGGGTCTTGGCAAAGCCAAACCCCGGGTCAAGGATGATCTTTTCGCACGCGATGCCCACCTCGACACACTGAGCGATCCTGTCTGCCAGGAACCCAGTGACCTCACCGACCAGGTTGTCGTAGTGAGGACTGTCCTGCATGTTACCGGGCTCACCCAGCATGTGCATCAGGCACACCGGCAGGCCGGTCGCTGCAGCTGCATCGAGAGCACCGTCACGCCGCAACGAACGCACATCATTGATGAGCCCCGCCCCCAGACGCGCGGTTTCACGCATTACCGCGGGAGTTGAAGTGTCCACAGAAATGATCACATCCAGCTCACGGGCGATACGCTCGACAATGGGCGCTACCCGCTCAAGCTCTTCCAACGGGGATACCACACGAGCCCCAGGCCGAGTGGACTCGCCGCCCACATCAATCAAGGTCGCGCCGGCAGCCACCATCGCCTCGGCATGACGCAACGCGGCATCCAGCTGGCTGAAACGGCCACCATCGGAAAAGGAATCAGGAGTTACATTGAGAATACCCATGACATGCGTATGGGCCAAATCAAGAACCCGGTTGCCGCAAGGCAACCGGGTAGAGGACAAAGCAGAAGTCATTTCAAACCTTAGTGGTCAGCTGCCGGGCCGCCGATCGGGGTCTCAGGGCGTTCGTTCTGAACGACGGGTGGGGTACCCGAAGTACCTGAACCACCTTCCCAATCGCGAGGCTCACGCGGTGTGCGACCGGCCATGATGTCGTCGATCTGATCGGCATCAATGGTCTCGTACTTCATCAGCGCATCAGCCATGGCATCAAGCTTGTCGCGGTTATCGGTGAGGATCTGCTTGGCCGTGCCATAACACTGGTCAATGATGCTGCGAACTTCGGAGTCGATCAGCTTGGCAGTCTCACCGGAGAAGCTGGCACTTTGACCGCCACCACCACGACCGAGGAACACCTCACCCTCTTCCTCTGCATACATCAAAGGACCGAGTTTTTCCGACAAGCCCCACTTGGTCACCATATTTCGTGCAATCTGGCTGGCACGCATGATGTCATTGGAAGCACCTGTGGTGACGCCATCGAAGCCCAGGGTCATCTCCTCGGCAATCCGCCCGCCATACAGCGAACAGATCTGGCTGATCAATGCACGCTTGGAGAGGCTGTAGCGATCCTCTTCCGGCAGGAACATGGTCACACCCAGCGCACGGCCACGAGGAATGATCGACACCTTGTAGACCGGGTCATGCTCAGGCACAACGCGACCAACAATGGCGTGACCGGCTTCGTGATAAGCCGTGTTCTGCTTCTCTTTCTCGGACATGACCATGGATTTGCGCTCAGCGCCCATCATGATCTTGTCTTTTGCCAATTCGAACTCTTTCATTTCAACAATGCGCTTGCCGGTACGGGCAGCAAACAACGAAGCCTCGTTGACCAGGTTGGCCAGGTCGGCACCGGAGAAGCCAGGCGTACCACGGGCAATCACAGCCGGAGCCACGTCGTCACCCATTGGCACCTTGCGCATGTGTACTTTCAAAATCTGTTCACGACCGCGGATATCCGGCAGGCCAACCACGACCTGACGGTCGAAACGGCCCGGGCGCAGCAACGCCGGGTCCAGTACGTCCGGACGGTTGGTCGCGGCGATGACGATAATGCCGTCATTCATCTCGAAACCATCCATCTCTACCAGCAACTGGTTGAGGGTCTGCTCACGTTCATCATGACCACCACCCATGCCAGCGCCACGATGGCGACCAACGGCATCGATCTCATCGATGAAGATGATGCACGGCGCATGCTTCTTGGCCTGTTCGAACATATCGCGAACACGGCTGGCGCCCACACCGACGAACATCTCGACGAAGTCAGAACCGGAAATAGTGAAGAAAGGCACCTTGGCTTCGCCGGCAATCGCCTTGGCCAGCAAGGTTTTACCGGTACCTGGCGGACCTACCATCAACACGCCGCGAGGAATACGACCACCAAGGCGCTGGAACTTGCCCGGATCACGCAGGAACTCGACCAACTCACCCACTTCTTCCTTGGCTTCATCGCAACCTGCAACGTCAGCCAGGGTAGTCTTGACCTGGTCCTCGGAGAGCAGGCGCGCCTTGCTCTTGCCAAAGCTCATCGGCCCGCCCTTGCCTCCCGCACCACCTTGCATCTGGCGCATGAAGAACATGAACACGGCGATAATCACCAGGATCGGGAAGCTTGCCACCAGGAGCTGAGTCCAGATGCTTTGCTGTTCAGGCTGCTTGCCTTCGACAACCACGTGGTTATCCACCAGGTCACCGATCAGACCGTTGTCCTGGATTGCCGGACGAATGGTCTTGAAGCTGTCGCCGTCGTTGCGCTTACCGGTAATCACGTAGCCATCAACCGCTACGCGCTCGACCTTGCCATCCTTAACTTGCTGGATGAAGTCGGAATAGTTGAGGGTCTGCGGCTCGTTAGGGCTGGAGAAGTTGTTCATCACCGTCACCAGGACAGCCGCGATGATCAACCACAGGATCAGATTCTTTGCCATATCGTTCAATTAACTACCCTCTGAAGCAAGCTCCGCTACTGGCGCGCGCTTCGCATGATATTCACCGGCCTAACTTACTACATTACCTACAACTCTGGCAGGCGCCGTCTGTAACCCTTTGTGAAACTTTGACTACACAATATTCGTAAAGCTTCGTGACGAAAGCGATATAAAAAAACCTATCGCCCTCCTCGAATTTCTCAAAAACGCTCTTCGCTCGCTGCGCCTTCAACACCGCGGTAGCCACGGCACAGCAGATACTGCTCCCTGGACCGGTCACGGGAAGAGTCCGGTTTACGGGTCTGCACCTTGTCGAACAACTTGCGAATGTTCTTGTGGTACTCGTCGAAACCTTCGCCCTGGAAGACCTTCACCAGGAAATCGCCACCCGGACGCAACACCCGACCTGCCAAATCCAGCGCCAGCTCACACAGGAACATGGCACGCGGCATATCAACAGCCGGTAATCCACTCATATTGGGGGCCATGTCGGAAATCACAAGGTCTACCTGCGAATTTCCCACAGCCTCCAGGATCTCGGCCAATACCTTGTCTTCGGTAAAGTCGCCGTGAACAAAGGTCACGTCCGGGATGCTGTCCATCTCGAGGATGTCGGAAGCGATCAATCGGCCTTGCCCACCAATCAGACGACTGGTCACCTGGGACCAGCCACCGGGGGCCGCGCCGAGATCGATAACGCTCATGCCCGGACGGATCAGTTTATCCTTGTCCTGGATCTCCAGCAGCTTGTAGCTGGCCCGGGAACGGTAGCCGTCCTTTTGCGCCTTTTTGACGTAAGGATCATTGAAATGTTCTTGTAGCCACTTAAGGCTGGTTTTGGAACGGGCCACGGGCCACCTCGAAAAATAAAACGGGTCGTGATTAACTGGGCGGTCCCGGACTCGCTCGGGTAAA
The DNA here is from genome assembly GCF_023127835.1 of Pseudomonas sp. B329. Classification (NCBI taxonomy): domain Bacteria; kingdom Pseudomonadati; phylum Pseudomonadota; class Gammaproteobacteria; order Pseudomonadales; family Pseudomonadaceae; genus Pseudomonas; species Pseudomonas sp. B329. Next base: position 53,334 of record NZ_SPKP01000021.1, read on the forward strand.
CTGGCCGCCGCTTTTTACAAGATCAGACGCAGGGGTCAGATTATGCCGCTCACTCAAGAGCAGAAGAAACAGTACAAATCCATTGGCCACCATCTGAAACCAGTTCTGATTGTGGCAGACAACGGGTTGACTGAAGGTGTTTTAGCCGAATTTGAACGCGCACTGAACGATCACGAACTGATCAAGATCAAGGTCAATATCCTTGATCGCGAAGCGCGTTTGGCCGCCGTTGCAGAACTGTGCAAGGTGGGCAAAGCGGACCTGGTTCAGGTCATCGGCAAAATGGCGCTGCTGTATCGCAAGAACTTCAGCGTCAACAAGCAACTGTCGAACGTTCATCGCTTCAAATGATGAAAAGGGTCACGGGCGTGCTTCGCGCGCCCTGCCACTCCACCCCGGCGCCGGCTGCATGACCAGCACCAAACCGGAAAACCCTAGCACAAGATAGCTGAATAACTGCCAGCGCAACGCTTGCGGCAGCCAAATATACACCACGCAAAACATCGCGCACGCATACAGCGACATCAACAGCAGTTGCCCGCGAATGTCCCGCCATAAACTCTCAAAGCCCTCAGCCTTGACCAGCACTAAAGCCTGGAGCAACACACACGCCGCCGCAAAACCCACCAGCAGCGCGCTAAGCAATTTGTCGATCTCATCGATCAGCAACGGTGCCAGACCAATAAGGCCCAGCACCGGTAATACACCCATATGCAAAAGCCACAGGCCGCCCACCCAAAGCATCTGAGAGAGCTGCCAAAGCATGGCGCCCGCACGTAGCGGGCGCCGTCTTTCAGATGTGGCGGACTTCGACAATCTCGTACTCGATGACGCCGCTCGGCGTTTTCACGGCAACGACGTCACCCTCTTCCTTGGCAATCAAGGCGCGAGCGATCGGCGAGCCGACAGAGATCTTGCCTTGCTTGAAATCAGCCTCATCCTCACCCACGATCTGGTAAGTCACGCTTTCGTCAGTCTCGACGTTGGCGATTTCCACGGTCGTGCCGAAAATCACCTTGCCGGTATGCGGGATGGTCGTGACATCAATGATCACCGCATTCTGCATGCGGCCCTCGATATCACGAATCCGCGCCTCGACCATACCCTGCTGCTCACGAGCAGCGTGGTATTCGGCGTTTTCCTTCAAGTCACCCAGCTCGCGGGCCGTACCGATGTCCTGGCTCAGCTTCGGACGTACAACCTTGGTCAGATGGGCGTGCTCCTCTTCCAGGGCCTTGGCGCCCTGGACGGTCATTGGGTATTTGATCATGCCTTCAATCCTGCGTGTAGATCCTGCAAGCGACGCACGGTCTTTTCCGGACCGAACTTGAGCGCTTCGCAGATAGCTTCGCCAGCAGCAATGGTGGTGGTGCAGTAGATCTTGTGCTGCAAGGCATTACGACGAATGGAGTAGGAATCCGCGATCGACTGACGACCTTCGGTGGTGTTGATGATCAGCGTGACTTCGTCATTCTTGATCATGTCGACCACATGCGGACGGCCTTCCGTCACCTTGTTCACGCGACGTACTTTCAAGCCCGCAGCCTCGATCAGCTTGGCGGTCCCGGCAGTCGCGACAACTTCAAAGCCCAAGTTGATCAGATCACGGGCCACGCCCGCAACCAGTGGCTTGTCGTCATCACGCACGCTGATAAATGCAGTACCGCCGGTCGGCAGCACTTCGCTGGCACCCATCTGGGCCTTGGCGAACGCTTCACCGAAGGTATCGCCCACGCCCATCACTTCACCGGTGGACTTCATCTCTGGGCCCAGGATCGGGTCCACACCAGGGAATTTGGCGAATGGGAACACCGCCTCTTTCACGCTGTAGAAGTTTGGAATGATTTCCTTGGTAAAGCCGATTTCCTTCAAGGTCTTACCGGCCATCACACGGGCAGCGATCATGGCCAGGGACACACCGATGCACTTGGATACAAACGGCACGGTACGCGAGGCACGCGGGTTGACTTCAATGACGTAGATGTCTTCGCCTTGCAGCGCCAACTGAACGTTCATCAGGCCGACCACACCCAGCTCGAGGGCCATTTTCTTGACCTGTTCGCGCATCTCGTCCTGGATGTGCGCCGGCAGCGAGTACGGCGGCAGCGAGCACGCGGAGTCACCGGAGTGAACGCCGGCCTGCTCGATGTGCTGCATGATCGCGCCGATCACTACGTCAGTACCGTCGCATACCGCATCCACGTCCATTTCGATGGCGCAGTTGAGGAAGTGGTCCAGCAGCACCGGGCTGTCGTTGGACACTTTCACCGCATCACGCAGGTAGCGCTTGAGTTCGTCTTCTTCGTAGACGATTTCCATCGCGCGACCGCCCAGTACGTAGGACGGGCGCACCACCAGCGGGTAGCCGATCTTGCTGGCTGCACGGATGGCTTCGTCTTCGCTGCGCACAGTAGCGTTTGGCGGCTGACGCAGGTTCAGGCGCTCAACCATCTGCTGGAAGCGCTCACGGTCTTCGGCACGGTCGATAGCGTCCGGGCTGGTACCGATGATCGGCACGCCGGCAGCTTCCAGGGCACGCGCCAGTTTCAGCGGGGTCTGGCCGCCGTATTGGACGATCACGCCCTTAGGCTTCTCGACGCGGCAGATTTCCAATACGTCTTCCAGCGTTACCGGCTCGAAGTACAGACGGTCGGAGGTGTCGTAGTCGGTGGAAACGGTTTCCGGGTTGCAGTTGACCATGATGGTCTCGTACCCGTCTTCGCGCAGGGCGAGGGCGGCGTGTACGCAGCAATAGTCGAACTCGATACCCTGGCCGATACGGTTCGGACCGCCGCCCAGGATGATGATCTTGTCGCGATCCGACGGCGCGGCTTCGCACTCTTCCTCATAGGTGGAGTACATGTAGGCAGTGTCGGTGGCGAACTCTGCGGCGCAGGTGTCAACGCGCTTGTAGACCGGAAAGATATCCAGCTTGTGGCGATGAGTACGCAGGTTCTTCTCGGTCACACCCAGCAGCTTGGCCAGACGCTGGTCGGAGAAGCCTTTGCGCTTGAGGCGGAACATCAGGTCGCGGTCGATAGACGACAGGCCCAGAGTTTTGACCTTCTCTTCTTCCTTGATCAGATCTTCGATCTGCACCAGGAACCACGGATCGATCATGTTCATGCCGAAGATATCTTCGACGCTCAGGCCGGCACGGAAGGCGTCAGCCACGTACCAGATACGCTCGGCACCCGGCACGGTCAGCTCGCGCTTGAGGATGCTCATGCTTTCCGGATTGCTCAGGTCGAGCTTCTCGTCCAGGCCGCAAACACCGACTTCCAGGCCGCGCAGGGCTTTCTGCAGGGATTCCTGGAACGTGCGGCCGATCGCCATGACTTCGCCGACCGACTTCATCTGGGTGGTCAGGCGTGCATCAGCCTTGGCGAACTTCTCGAAGGCAAAGCGTGGCAGCTTGGTCACAACGTAGTCGATAGACGGCTCGAAAGACGCCGGCATAGCGCCGCCGGTGATTTCGTTTTGCAGCTCGTCCAAGGTGTAGCCGATAGCCAGCTTGGCAGCGATGCGCGCAATCGGGAAGCCGGTAGCTTTCGAGGCCAGCGCCGAAGAACGCGATACACGCGGGTTCATCTCGATCACGACCATGCGGCCGGTGTCCGGACAGATGCCGAACTGAACGTTGGAACCGCCGGTTTCAACGCCGATCTCGCGCAGTACCGCCAGGGAGGCGTTACGCAGGATCTGGTATTCCTTGTCGGTCAGGGTCTGCGCCGGAGCTACGGTGATCGAGTCACCGGTGTGCACGCCCATCGGATCGAAGTTTTCGATGGAGCAGACGATGATGCAGTTGTCCTTTTTATCGCGGACCACCTCCATCTCGTATTCTTTCCAACCGATCAGCGATTCGTCGATCAGCAGCTCTTTGGTCGGCGACAGGTCCAGGCCACGCGCGCAGATTTCTTCGAACTCTTCACGGTTGTAGGCAATGCCGCCACCGGTGCCGCCCATGGTGAAGGACGGACGGATAATGCACGGGAAGCCCAGGGTCTCAAGGACCGCATTGGCTTCTTCCATGCTGTGGGCGATACCGGAACGCGGGCACGCCAGGCCGATGGACTTCATGGCCTTGTCGAAACGCGAACGATCTTCAGCCTTGTCGATGGTGTCGGCATTGGCACCGATCATCTCTACGCCGAACTTTTCCAGGACGCCTTCGCGCTCCAGGTCCAGGGCGCAGTTCAATGCAGTCTGGCCGCCCATGGTTGGCAGCAGCGCGTCCGGACGCTCTTTCTCGATGATCTTGGCAACGGTCTGCCATTTGATCGGCTCGATGTACGTCGCATCGGCCATGGCCGGGTCGGTCATGATGGTGGCCGGGTTGGAGTTCACCAGGATGACGCGGTAGCCCTCCTCACGCAGGGCCTTACAGGCCTGGGCGCCGGAGTAGTCGAATTCGCAGGCCTGGCCGATCACGATCGGGCCAGCGCCGAGAATCAGGATGCTTTTTATGTCTGTACGTTTTGGCATGGGTTTGTCACTCAAATCCGCAGGTCAGTCGGCAAGCCGTCTAGAACAATCCTTGAAGAGCCTGCGGGGGCCACCGTGGTTCGGGGCCGCCCGCAGAGCACTCAGTCAGCGTCGCTTGGCCATCTCATTGATGAAACGGTCGAACAGCGGCGCTACGTCGTTCGGGCCCGGGCTGGCTTCAGGGTGGCCCTGGAAGCTGAACGCGCTCTTGTCGGTGCGCTCGATGCCCTGCAGGGAACCGTCGAACAGCGACTTGTGAATGGCGCGCACATTACTCGGCAAGCTGGCTTCATCCACCGCAAAACCGTGGTTCTGGCTGGTGATCATCACAACGCCGGTGTCCAGGTCTTGTACCGGGTGGTTGGCACCGTGGTGGCCGTGGCCCATTTTCAGGGTCTTGGCGCCGGAGGCCAAAGCCAGCAGCTGGTGACCAAGGCAGATACCGAACACCGGAATGTCGGTTTCCAGCACGTCCTTGATGGCCTGGATAGCGTAGTCGCATGGCTCGGGGTCACCCGGGCCGTTGGACAGGAACACGCCGTCCGGCTGCATCGCGAGCACGTCGCTGGCAGGTGTTTGCGCGGGCACCACGGTCACGCGGCAGCCACGCTCGACCAACATGCGCAGGATGTTGTACTTGACGCCGTAGTCATAGGCGACCACGTGGTAAGGCAGATCGGCAGCCTCGATAGTCGCGTGGCTGTCGGTCTTCAGATCCCACACAGTGGAACGCCACTCGTACTTCTCTTTGACGCTGACGACTTTCGCCAGGTCCATGCCTTTCAGGCCAGGGAAGCCTTGTGCTGCGGCAATCGCCGCCTCGTCGGAAATATTGTCACCGACCATGATGCAGCCATTCTGCGAGCCTTTTTCACGCAGGATACGCGTGAGGCGGCGCGTATCGATACCGGCGATCGCCACAACATTGTTGGCTTTCAGGTAATCGGACAGCGACATCGTGTTACGCCAGTTGCTCGCAACCAGTGGCAGGTCACGAATCACCAGACCGGCCGACCAGACACGATCAGACTCGACATCTTCCGGTGTAGTACCGGTGTTGCCGATGTGCGGATAGGTCAGGGTAACGATCTGTTGGGCGTAGGAAGGATCGGTAAGGATTTCCTGATAGCCGGTCATGGCGGTGTTGAACACCACCTCTCCAACGGTTTGACCGTCGGCTCCAATGGCTTCGCCGCGAAAAATGCTGCCATCAGCAAGGGCGAGTATGGCTGGCTTAGTCAAGAAGACCTCCCGTAAATAAAGCCTGAAAGGGCGATCGCAGGTTGTAAAAAAGCGGAGTGACGTATGGACACGTCACCCCGCTTCTTCATCGAATTATTCTGCGCGCTTTTAGTGGACACACTAAAGCTGTAGCTTACAGAAAAAGGCTTTTTGGGTCCACCGCTAATGAGCCTTAAAGGCAGGAGAATGCGACAGGACGTCGCTTAGCGGGTAAAAACGGGGCCTCAGGATAATCCCGAGGCCCCATTTAAGCTACTGATTAGTGCAGATCCAACACGTCGCGCATGTCATACAGGCCCGGCTCGCGGCCTTCCAACCAGAGTGCAGCTCGCACTGCGCCCTTGGCGAACGTCATGCGGCTTGAAGCCTTGTGCGTGATCTCCAGGCGCTCGCCTTCGGTGGCGAACAACACCGTGTGATCGCCAACCACATCACCACCGCGCACGGTTGCAAAGCCGATGGTGTCGCGCGCGCGCTCACCGGTATGGCCTTCACGCCCGTATACCGCCACTTTCGATAGATCGCGGCCCAGCGCATCAGCGATAGCTTCACCCATGCGCAACGCAGTGCCCGACGGCGCATCGATCTTGTGGCGGTGATGAGTCTCGATAATCTCGATATCGGCTTCGTCACCCAGCACACGCGCTGCCAGGTCCAACAATTTCAGCGACAGGTTCACGCCAACGCTGAAGTTGGCAGCAAAGACGATCGGAATATCCTTGCCCGCCTCCACCAGCAACTGCTTCTGCTCAGCACTCAAACCAGTCGTACCGATCACCATGGCCTTGCCTGCCTTGCGGCAGAAGGCCAGGTTTTTCAGCATCACGTCAGGCAAGGTGAAATCGATGAGCACGTCAAACTCGTCAGCCACCTGCTCAAGGCTGCCCGTCAACGAGACACCGATGCGGCCCAACGACGCCAACTCACCGGCATCCGCACCGATCAACGTGCTGCCGGGGCGAACAATCGCCGCCGTCAGCCCGGAGGCCGGCGAGCGTTGCTGCACCGCCTCGACCAGCGTCTTGCCCATGCGCCCGGCAGCGCCCATTACGGCTATACGTCGCATATTCACGTCCTTACAGGTCGCCGAAGAAGCGTTTCACGCCATCGAAGAAGCCAGTGGTTTTCGGCGAATGGGAGTCATCGCCTTCCAGCGAGCTGCGGAACTCTTCGAGCAGTTCGCGCTGACGACGGCCCAGGTTGACCGGGGTTTCCACCGCCACACGACACATCAGGTCGCCCGCACCGCCACCGCGCACTGGCGCAACGCCTTTGCCACGGATGCGGAACTGCTTGCCAGTCTGTGTCCCCTCGGGAATCTTGAGTTTGACTCGACCATCAAGGGTCGGAATCTCCAACTCACCGCCCAGGGCCGCATCGACAAAGCTGATCGGCACTTCGCAGAACAGGTGTTTGCCATCGCGCTGGAAGATCGAGTGCTCACGCACATTGATCACCACGTACAGGTCGCCAGTCGGACCACCCTGGGTACCCGCCTCGCCTTCGCCCGACAGGCGAATACGATCGCCGGTATCCACACCCGCCGGCACTTTCACCGAGAGGGTCTTGTACTCTTCAACACGACCTTCGCCGTGGCAGGAATCGCACGGGTCGGAAATGATCTTGCCCTGGCCATGGCAACGCGGGCAGGTTTGCTGCACCGAGAAGAAGCCCTGCTGCATGCGCACCTGACCGATGCCACCACAGGTCGGGCACGTGATCGGCGAGGAGCCTTTCTTGGCACCCGAACCGTCGCACGGCTTGCAGTTAACCAGCGTCGGCACACGAATATTGACGCTGGTGCCGCGCACGGCTTCTTCCAGATTCAACTCCAGCGTGTAGCGCAAGTCACTGCCACGCTGCGCGCCGCCACGTTGACCGCCACGGCCACCGCCGAAGAAATCGCTGAACACGTCGCCGAAAATATCGGAGAAGTTCTGACCGCCGAAACCAGCGCCACCACCACCCATGCTCGGGTCGACGCCGGCATGACCGTACTGGTCGTAGGCCGCACGCTTATTGGGATCACACAGGCATTCGTAGGCCTCATTGGCCTCTTTGAACATCTCTTCGGATTCTTTGTTATCCGGATTACGGTCGGGGTGGTGCTTCATCGCCAGGCGACGGTAGGCCTTCTTCAGGTCCGCCTCGCTGGCCCCGCGCTCCACACCCAATACTTCGTAATAGTCACGCTTTGCCATAAGTCTTTGCACTCTTAAGGACGTTCGACCTGGCCCTCCTGAACCCTGCCAAACTCGTTGAGCCCCAATACAGGCCCGGACCCAACTCACGTCAATTCAACGATCCTGGTCATTACTGCTTTCAGCCAGGGACCCGGCCAAAAACGCGGTGAATGCCATTCGGAAAGCAGGAGCATTCCCGATCACACCGCCAGCATCCGAGCGTTGTCGCATGCTGTAAAAATTCGCATACCCCAGACACGCCAACGCGGGAGCAAGCTCCCGCGCGGCGACATCCTACCAGTCACCGCTTGTGAGCGGTCAACCGGGCGACCAAGTTACTTCTTCTGGTCTTCTTTGACTTCTTCGAACTCGGCATCGACAACATCGTCGTGCTTGGCTTCTGGCTCTGCCTGCTGCGCAGCACCGTCAGCCGGCTGGCCTTGTTCGGCGTACATTTTCTGAGCGACCGGTGCGGAGACTTTCGACAGCTCCTCGATCTTGGCTTCGATGGCAGCCTTGTCGTCACCTTTGATGGCGGCTTCCAGGGCAACCAAGGCCGCTTCGATTGCGGTTTTCTCTTCTTCGGTCACTTTGTCGCCAGCATCAGCGATCATCTTGCGAGTCGAGTGAACCAGCGCATCACCCTGGTTACGGGCGCCAGCCAGTTCAGCAAACTTGGCATCCGCATCAGCGTTGGCTTCTGCATCACGAATCATCTGTTGAATTTCTTCATCAGACAGACCGGAGTTGGCCTTGATGGTGATCTTCTGCTCTTTGCCGGTTGCCTTGTCTTTCGCGCCGACGTGCAGGATGCCGTTGGCGTCGATGTCGAAGGTCACTTCGATTTGTGGCACGCCACGTGGTGCTGGTGGAATCTCAGCCAGGTCGAACTTGCCCAGGGACTTGTTCTGCGCGGCTTGCTTGCGCTCACCTTGCAGCACGTGAATGGTCACGGCGCCCTGGTTGTCATCGGCAGTCGAGAACACCTGGGATTTCTTGGTAGGAATCGTGGTGTTTTTCTCGATCAGCGCAGTCATCACGCCACCCATGGTTTCGATACCCAGGGTCAGCGGGCTCACGTCCAGCAGCAATACGTCTTTTACGTCACCGGCCAATACCGCACCCTGGATGGCAGCACCCATGGCAACAGCTTCGTCCGGGTTCACGTCTTTACGTGCTTCTTTGCCGAAGAACTCGGTTACCAGCTTCTGCACCAGCGGCATACGGGTCTGACCGCCGACCAGGATCACGTCGTTGATCGAGCCAACGTCGATACCGGAGTCTTTCAGTGCGATACGGCAAGGCTCGATGGTGCGCTGAACCAGGTCTTCAACCAGAGCTTCGAGCTTGGAGCGCGAGATTTTCACGTTCAAGTGCTTAGGACCGGTAGCGTCTGCAGTGATGTACGGCAGGTTGACGTCGGTCGACTGAGCGGAAGACAGCTCGATCTTGGCCTTTTCAGCGGCTTCTTTCAGGCGCTGCATGGCCAGCGGGTCACCCTTGAGGTTCATGCCGCTTTCTTTCTTGAATTCGTCTACGAGGTAGTCGATCAGACGGATGTCAAAGTCTTCACCACCCAGGAAGGTGTCGCCGTTGGTGGCCAACACTTCGAACTGGTGCTCGCCGTCAACTTCTGCGATCTCGATCACGGACACGTCAAAAGTACCGCCACCCAGGTCGTAGACGATCACAGTGTGGTCGCCCTTGGCCTTGTCCATGCCGTAAGCCAGAGCGGCTGCGGTTGGCTCGTTGATGATACGTTTTACGTCCAGACCCGCGATGCGGCCGGCGTCTTTGGTTGCCTGGCGCTGGCTGTCGTTGAAGTAGGCCGGAACGGTGATCACCGCTTCAGTCACTGCTTCACCGAGGTAGTCTTCGGCGGTCTTCTTCATCTTTTTCAAGATTTCAGCCGAAATTTGCGGCGGCGACATTTTCTGGCCGTTTACTTCAACCCAGGCGTCACCGTTGTCGGCCTTGGCGATTTTGTAAGGGACCATCTTGATGTCTTTCTGTACGACTTCTTCGTCGAACTTACGACCGATCAAACGCTTTACCGCATACAGGGTGTTATGCGGGTTAGTCACAGCCTGACGCTTGGCCGACTGACCGACGAGGATTTCACCGTCGTTGGCGTAAGCGATGATCGATGGAGTGGTACGTGCGCCTTCGGCGTTTTCGATAACTTTTGCAACGCCGTTTTCCAGCACGGAGACGCAGGAGTTGGTGGTCCCCAGGTCAATACCGATAATTTTGCCCATGATTTACTCTCCCGAACTTTGAATTTGGTTGCCGCAGCAGTTGTGGCTAACTGCGGTAGCACTTAAACGCTTGACTTATAGATGGGGGCCTTGCGGCGGATTTCAAGCCTGCTCATCAATAGAAGGTGCAGCGGGTGCAGGAGCCTTGCTCACCACCACCATTGCCGGGCGCATCAAGCGACCATTGAGCTGGTAACCCTTCTGGAACACCTTCATCACGCTGTTAGGCTCCAGGTCGTGGCTTTCCTGCATGGCCATGGCCTGGTGATGCTCAGCATTGAACGGCTCGCCGCCTTGCGGATCGATCGCTTCCAGCTGATAACGCTTCAGGGTGTCCTGGAACATTTTCAGCGTCAGCTCGATACCTTCACGCATTGGGCGGATGTTTTCGTCGGCCGGGTCAGACAACTCAAGACCACGCTCAAGACTGTCGATGATCGGCAGCAGATCGCCAGCGAATTTTTCCAGCGCGAATTTGTGAGCCTTTTCTACGTCCTGCTCGGCACGGCGGCGGACGTTCTGCAGATCGGCGGCAACACGCAACGATTGATCCTGCGCAGCGGACAATTGCTCTTCGAGCACTTGCACGCGGGTGGCCAGCTCATCACCGGCAGCCGCATTGGCGTCTGGAGTTTGCGTATCCTGCGTCTGTTCGTCAGCCATAGATTTCTCCTTTCAAAATCATGCGCGATCTCGACTCGCGCTTCTGTTCCGGTATATGGGGCCACAATTTCCAGGTTCAAGGGCGCGGGCGTTACCAAAAGTCTTTCGCATGACTCAGATCATTTCCTGCTCCTACATTCCTCATCGCGCTAAAAAAAGCTGTTGATCAAGCAAATCGAGCTAAGCGCCAGGATTGTCAGCCACAAACAAAACACTGTATAAATAACCAGACCTCAAGCCTGGGAGCGGCCGTCATGCTCGTGCACCTGTCTGTACATAACTACGCAATCGTTGAACATCTGGATCTCGAACTGGATCGCGGGATGAGCGTAATCACAGGCGAAACCGGCGCCGGCAAGTCGATCATGCTCGACGCCCTCGGCCTGACCCTCGGCGACCGCGCCGACAGTGGCGTGGTACGCCCAGGCTCCGACAAAGCCGATATTCTGGCCACCTTTGACCTGGCCGACATTCCCGAGGCCGAGGCATGGCTGGTCGAGCGCGACCTGAACAATGAAGGCCCGTGCATCTTGCGCCGGGTGATCACTGCCGAAGGTCGCTCCCGCGGCTATATCAACGGCACGCCGTGCCCACTTGGCGACTTGAAAGCCCTGGGTGAGCTGCTGATCGATATCCACAGCCAGCATGAACACCAGTCCCTGCTCAAAACCGATACTCACCGCCGACTGCTCGACGAATACGCCGGCGCCACCGACCTTGCCCGCCAGGTTCAACTGGCCGCCCAACGCTGGCGCCAGACACGCCAGGAACTGGAACGCCTCTCCAACTCCGGCGATGAACAACGCGCCCGCCACCAACTGCTCAGCTATCAACTCGAAGAGCTTGAAAGCCTGGGCCTGGGCGAGACCGAACTGGAGCAGCTTGAGCAGGAACACAAGAACCTGACCAATGCAGAGACCTTGCTGGGTATCTGCCGCCAGGTCGTCGAGCAATGCAGCGAGAGCGACTCGGGCAATGTGCTCAACGCACTGACAGCCAGCCTCAATCGCCTGTCCAGCGTGAACAATGCTTCCGGCTCGTTGAATGAGGCCACTACCCTGCTCACCAGCGCACAGATTCAGGTTGAGGAAGCCGTCGGCGAACTCAACCGCTTCCTGGACCACTTCGATGCCGATCCGGCGCGCCTGCAGGAAATAGAAGAGCGCCTGGACACCATCTATACCCTGGCGCGCAAGCATCGAATCCAGCCCACTGAACTGGCTGCCATGCAACAGAAGCTGCTGGATGAAATCGACACACTGAACGCCAACGACGAGTCCATCGAGCGACTGGGCGAGGAGCTCGCTTCGTTTGCCCGCCATTATCAGGAAAAGGCCCAGGAGCTGAGCGACCTGCGCCAACAGGCCGCCACCAGCCTGGCCAGCGCCGTCGAGCAGGAAATCCAGCGCCTGGGTATGCCGGGCGGGCGCTTCACCATCGAACTGCGCGCCAACGCCAGCCACGAACTGCAGCCCCATGGGCTGGAGCAGGTAGAACTGCTGGTCAGCGCCAACCCGGGTCAGCCACTCAAGGCCCTGGCCAAAGTGGCCTCAGGCGGCGAGTTGTCGCGGATCAGCCTGGCGATCCAGGTGATCACCGCGCAGACCTCACGGGTACCAACGCTGGTATTCGATGAAGTAGACGTTGGCATCGGCGGGCCAACCGCAGAAATTGTTGGCCAATTGTTGCGTCGCCTGGGGGATCGCGGCCAGGTAGTTACGGTGACTCACTTGCCGCAAGTGGCGGCTCAAGGGCATCAACATCTATTTGTGCACAAGGTGCGCGGCAGCGACGCGACGCACACGGCCGTCTCCAAGCTGAACAAGTCGGAACGGGTAGAAGAAGTTGCGCGGATGCTCGGCGGTATCGACCTGACCAAGGAGTCGTTGGCTCACGCGAAAAAAATGGTCGTGGCCGCGAAGGCTTGAACGGGTACTTTTACTCTTTATAGAAAGCACGAAGGCGACCCTAGGGTCGCCTTCAATCGTTTCGCAGAGCAAAACTGCGTCGATTTTTACTTTTTCTTACGGATGTACAGCACCAGATTATGGTCGACCAAATCGAAACCGTGCTCCTCAGCAATCTTATGCTGCAGCGCTTCGATTTCAGGGCTGGTGAACTCGATAACCTCATTGGTATCCAGATCAACCATGTGGTCATGGTGACCACCGTCAGCCAGTTCGAATACTGCATGACCGCCGTCGAAATTATGGCGAACCACCAGCCCTGCGGCTTCAAACTGGGTCAGTACACGGTAAACCGTGGCCAGGCCGACGTCCTCGTTAGACTCCATCAGCGCCTTGTAAACATCCTCGGCACTCATGTGGCGTTGCTCAGCAGAATCGAGCATTTGTAGAATCTTGACTCGTGGCAGAGTCACTTTGAGACCGGCTTTGCGTAGTTCGCTATTTTCAACCATGGTTAGCTTTCTCGCGGATGCTGCTTCGCAGCTTCTCTTAATACGGGTATGATCGGCGTTTACGTTGTCCCAGCCAAGATAGTGGAAGTCGCCCACCGATGCAAAACACCAAGCTCTTGCTAACCAGTTTCACCTTTGTGGGACTGCTCGCACTCGCCGGTTGTTCATTCCCCGGGGTTTACAAAATCGACATCCAGCAGGGCAATGTCGTCACGCAGGACATGATAGACCAGTTACGCCCGGGAATGACCCGACGGCAAGTACGGTTTATCATGGGTAACCCCCTGCTGACCGACACATTCCATGCCGATCGCTGGGATTATCTCTACAGCCTGCAGCCCGGTGGCGGTGAACGCCAACAGGAGCGCGTCAGTGTCATCTTCAATGGCAATGACCAGCTCGTGAGCCTGTCCGGTGACTTCATGCCCGGCGTAAGCCGCGATGAAGCCTTGCTGGGCAAGGACAGCGGCACCAACGTGACCGCGCCTGCGCAGGAAGCCGAAAAGCCGAAATCCGAGGTGCCGGCCAAGCCAGGCTCCTTGCTGGACCAGATCCAGAAAGACGTCGACGGCGTCGAAACTGTACCCGTCCCGACGCCACAGCCTCTGGACACCAGCCCGCAATAATTTTGCGGCGCTCGATAAAAAGCCCGGCATGCCGGGCTTTTTGTTGCCTGCCAATTGGCAAGCTCAGGTGTTCTGTCGCTTGAGCATCGCCGCCTTGGCCGCGCGCAGCCTGCGTATTTCCTTGGGGTCTGCCAGCAATGGCCGATAGATCTCGATCCGATCTCCCGCCTGCACGGCACGCACATCAGCGTCCGCCACCACCTTGCCGAAGATACCCAGCGGGCAGTCAGCCAACGCCAACTGCGGAAAATGCTCTGCAATGCCCGACGCCAGCACTGCCGCCCTCAGGCTTGTGCCCACCGGTATCGCCACCTCCAGCAGAACCTGGCGACCCACATCGGCATACACTACTTCAATATCAACCATGCAATTGCTTGGCTCGCTGACAGAAAGCGTCCACCAAAGTATTTGCCGCCTGATTGAACAGTGGCCCCAACGTCGCCCGCACAATGGGGCCGGCGTAATCAAATGAAAGATCCAGACTGATCTTGCAGGCCTTATCTGTCAGCGCCTTGAACACCCACACGCCGTGCAGCTGGGTGAACGGCCCTTCCTGCAAATTCATTTCAATGGATTTGCCCGGCACCAGCACATTGCGCGTAACAAAATGCTGGCTGAGGCCCCCCTTGGCCACACCAACACTGGCGACCATGTGCTCATCACTGCTCTCCAAAACCTCGGCAGTCGAGCACCAAGGCAGGAATTCCGGGTAACGCGCCACGTCGTTGACCAGGTCATAGAGCGCCTGTGCCGGATAGGGCAGCAGGGCCGAACGTTGAATATGCGTCGTCATGTGAGCGTTACTTCCACTGCTTAAGGCAAACGTCGCGAAAGTACAGCCCGATCCGCGAGAGAAAAAAACCAAAGAACTGCCCGTATTGTCCGGGATTCGTCCAACACGCTCAAGCACGCAGGTTGACCGTAGCCGACACGCTCGCAACTCCCTATAATGCCGCCCCTATGGCTAAACAAAAGAAACACCCCACAGGGACCATCGCGCAAAATAAAAAGGCGCGACACGATTACTTCATCGAACATCGGTTCGAGGCTGGTCTGGTCCTGGCCGGCTGGGAAGTAAAAAGTCTGCGTGCCAGCAAACTGCAGCTGGTCGACAGCTATGTGCTGCTCAAGGATGGCGAGGCGTGGCTGCTCGGCAGTCATATCACCCCGCTGACCACCGCGAGCACCCACGTGATTGCCGACCCGGTGCGCACGCGCAAGCTGTTGCTCAATGCCCGCGAACTCGAAAAGCTCGCCGCGGCCGTGCAGCAAAAAGGCTACGCGTGCGTCTGCCTGTCGTGGTACTGGAGCAAGCACCTGGTCAAGTGCGAAATCGCATTGGGCAAGGGCAAGAAGGAATACGACAAGCGCGACACCGAACGCGAGCGCGACTCCAATCGCGAACTGCATCGCGCCGTGCGCAACAAGGGCAAGGAAGACTAACCCTTGTGATGATGTAGCCGCGGGCAACCCCCGTGGCTACATGCCCTTACGTCGCTCCGCCCGCGCTACCCGCTGAACCTCCTGCCGCACTTCCTCCAACACTTCCTGCACGTACAACAGGTGACGTGTTGAAACGTCGCGCGCCTGCTCGGCCCGCCCCTCGATAATCGCCAGGTACAAGTCCCGGTGCTGACTGATCAGCATGTCGCGGGTCTCGGTGCGCTGCTGATACATACCGCCAATATTGGTCACCACGTTGCGCTTGAGCAGGTCGAACAACCCGCGAATGGTGTGCAGCAGCACCGCGTTATGACTGGCCTCGGCGATCGCCAAGTGAAACCTTGCATCCGCAGCGCCCTCCTCCACTCGGCTCACCTCGTCGGCTCGCGCATAGCAGTCCTGCAGCGCTTCGAACGCCGCCGTCAGTCGCTCACGGTCGACCTCGGTAGCACGCAATGCCGCGTAATAAGCACACGAAGCCTCCAGAGTCTGGCGAAACTCCAGAAGGTCGCGCTGCGCCTCGGGATTGTTTTCCAGCAGATGCAGCAGCGGATCACTGAAGGTCGAACCCAGGGAATCCACCACATAGTTGCCGCCACCCTGCCGACTGACCAGCAACCCCTTGGCCGCCAACTTCTGGATCGCCTCACGCAATGAAGGGCGCGACACACCAAATTGTTCAGCCAAAGCGCGTTCGGCCGGCAAGCGCTCGCCCGACTTCAACGTGCCCTCAAGGATCATGCCCTCAAGCTGCTCGACAATATCGTCAGACAAACGGCGCTGACGCACCTGATCAAACCCCATAACTCACTCTCCACCATCCCGACCACTCGCCGGGGCCCCTATTCTGGCCTATCGCCGCGCTGGCAGCACCTATCAGAACACCTTCGATTTACCCGATCAGAACACTCGACACTCACTCTCAGACCAAAGTTTGACGAGCGGCAAATTGACACACCCCTGCCAAGGCTCTTAATCTAGCCCACAGCGACTGTAAATTGGTATTACCAATTATCCAAGCTGACCAAACAACAACAATCAGGGGCCACCCCATATGCAAACCTGGCAACAGCTCTACAGCCCTCTCGGCAGCCTCGACCTGTCCGCACTGGCCGCCGTTATTCCAATCGTGTTCTTCTTCCTGGCCCTGGCCGTATTCCGCCTCAAAGGCCATGTGGCCGGCAGCATCACCTTGGCATTGTCGATCCTGGTCGCCATCTTCGCCTTCCAGATGCCGGTCGACATGGCCCTGGCAGCGGCTGGTTACGGGTTTGCCTATGGCTTGTGGCCGATCGCCTGGATCATCGTGGCGGCGGTATTTCTCTACAAACTGACGGTAAAGAGCGGGCAGTTCGAGATCATCCGCAGCTCCGTCTTGTCGATCACCGATGACCAGCGCCTGCAGGTGCTGCTGATCGGCTTCTGCTTTGGCGCCTTCCTGGAAGGCGCGGCCGGGTTCGGCGCACCCGTGGCAATCACCGCCGCGTTGCTGGTGGGCCTGGGCTTCAACCCGCTGTACGCCGCGGGCCTGTGCCTGATTGCCAATACCGCGCCGGTGGCGTTCGGCGCACTGGGCATTCCGATCATCGTCGCAGGCCAGGTCACTGGCATCGATGCGTTCAAGATCGGCGCCATGACCGGCCGCCAACTGCCGCTGCTGTCGCTGTTCGTGCCCTTCTGGCTGGTGTTCATGATGGACGGCCTGCGCGGCGTGCGTGAAACCTGGCCGGCAGCCTTGGTGGCCGGCTTGAGCTTTGCCGTTACCCAGTACTTCACCTCCAACTTCATTGGCCCGGAACTGCCGGACATTACCTCGGCACTCGCCAGCCTGATCTCCCTGACACTGTTCCTGAAAATCTGGCAGCCCAAGCGCACCGCAGGCGCGCAGATTGCCGGTGCAACCTCCAGCGTAGCGGTCACCTCCAGCGCCGGCGGCTTTGGTTTGCCACGCAGCACAGTGGTTTCACCCTACAGCCTGGGGCAAATTTTCAAGGCCTGGTCGCCGTTTCTGATCCTGACCGTGCTGGTCACCATCTGGACCCTCAAACCCTTCAAGGCCATGTTCGCGGCCGGTGGTTCGATGTACAGCTGGGTGTTCAACTTCGCGATCCCGCACCTGGACCAACTGGTGATCAAAGTCGCACCCATCGTCACCAACCCCACCGCCATCCCCGCCGTCTTCAAGCTGGACCCGATTTCGGCCACCGGTACCGCGATCTTCTTCTCCGCGCTGGTCTCGATGCTGGTGCTGAAAATTGATATCAAGACTGGTCTTACCACTTTAAAAGAGACCTTCTTTGAGCTGCGCTGGCCGATCCTGTCCATCGGCATGGTGCTGGCGTTCGCCTTCGTCACCAACTACTCCGGCATGTCCTCGACCATGGCCCTGGTACTGGCTGGCACCGGCGCCGCCTTCCCGTTCTTCTCGCCCTTCCTCGGCTGGCTGGGGGTTTTCCTGACCGGCTCGGACACCTCATCCAACGCCCTGTTCAGCTCGCTGCAAGCCACCACCGCCCACCAGATTGGCGTCAACGACACCTTACTGGTAGCCGCCAACACCAGCGGCGGCGTGACCGGCAAAATGATCTCGCCGCAATCGATCGCCGTGGCCTGCGCAGCCACGGGCCTGGTGGGCAAGGAGTCCGATCTGTTCCGCTTTACCCTCAAGCACAGCCTGTTCTTTGCCACCATCGTCGGGCTGATCACCTTGGCGCAGGCGTACTGGTTCACCGGTATGCTGGTGCACTGAGACCTGCACGTAATAGGGTAAGAATCGACGCCGGACAACGATGCTGGCGTCTGCTATTTCTGGAGGACCGATGAGCCTGCCTGCTGCTTTTCTCAGCGACGTCGCACAACTGATCCCGCAAGATCGCCGCTTCGACGATCCACTTTCCACCCTCGCCTTCGGCACCGACGCCAGCTTCTACCGATTGATCCCACAACTGGTGATCCGCGTGGAGTCAGAAGACGAAGTCGTCGCACTGCTGCAACTGGCCCAGCGCGATCACGTGCCGGTGACCTTCCGGGCCGCGGGCACCAGCCTGTCCGGCCAGGCGATCAGCGACTCGGTGCTGATCGTGCTCGGCGACAATTGGAACCACTGCGAAATTCGCGGGCAAGGCACACAGATCCGCCTGCAACCCGGCGTCATCGGCGCCCAGGCCAACGCCTGGCTCGCGCCGTTCGGGCGCAAGATCGGCCCGGACCCGGCGTCGATCAACGCCTGCAAAATTGGTGGCATCGTTGCCAACAATGCCAGCGGCATGTGCTGCGGTACGGCACAAAACACCTATCACACCCTGGCGGGCATTCGTTTGGTACTGGCCGATGGCAGCCGCCTGGACACCGAAGATGCCGCCAGCGTGCAAGCCTTCCGCCAAACCCACAGTGCACTGCTTGAGCGCCTGGCCACGTTGTGCCGCGAGACACGCGCAAACGCTGAACTGGCTGCGAAGATTCGCCACAAATACCGCCTGAAAAACACCACCGGCCTGTCACTCAACGCCCTGGTGGATTTCGACGACCCGCTGGATATCCTCAGCCACCTGCTGGTCGGCTCCGAGGGCACCCTGGGGTTTATCAGTGCGGTCACCTACGACACGGTGATCGATCACCCGAACAAAGCCTCGGCGCTGATCGTGTTCCCGGATGTCGAAACATGCTGCAACGCAGTAACGGTGCTGAAAACCCAGCCGGTTTCAGCCGTTGAGCTGCTGGACAGACGCAGTATGCGCTCGGTACAAGACAAACCGGGTATGCCCGCATTCGTACAACACTTGTCGGAAAATGCCTGCGCACTGCTGATCGAATCCCGCGCGGCCTCGCCGTCATTACTGCACGAACAACTAACGCTGATCATGGCCTCTCTGGCGGCGTTCCCCGTAGAAAAACAGGTCGACTTCACCGAAGACCCCGTGGAAAACGCCCGCCTGTGGGCAATCCGCAAAGACACCTTCCCCGCCGTAGGCGCGGTGCGCAAAACCGGCACCACCGTGATCATCGAGGACGTCACCTTCCCCGTCGAACAACTGGCGATCGGCGTAAACCGCCTGATCGAACTGTTCGACAAACATCACTACGACGAAGCCATCCTTTTCGGACACGCCCTGGAAGGCAATCTGCACTTTGTGTTCACCCAGGGCTTCAACAGCAGCGAAGAAGTCACACGCTATCAAGCGTTCATGGACGACGTCGCGCAACTGGTGGCGGTAGAGTTCGGTGGCTCGCTGAAGGCTGAACACGGCACTGGTCGCAATATGGCGCCGTTCGTTGAACTGGAATGGGGCAGCGACGCCTATCAATTGATGTGGCGACTCAAGCGCCTGCTCGACCCCAACGGCATCCTCAACCCGGATGTGGTGCTCAGCGAAGACCCGCAAATCCACCTCAAACACCTCAAGCCCCTGCCCGCCGCCGATGGGCTTGTGGACAAGTGCATCGAGTGTGGCTTCTGCGAACCCGTGTGCCCCTCAAAAGGCCTGACCCTGAGCCCGCGCCAGCGCATTGTGATCTGGCGCGACATCCAGGCCAAACGCCGCGCAGGCGTAGACACCACCGAACTGGAAGCGGCCTACCACTATCAAGGCATCGACACCTGCGCCGCCACCGGTCTATGCGCCCAACGCTGCCCTGTAGGCATCAATACCGGCGACCTGGTGAAAAAGCTGCGCAGCTGCGATGCCGACCGTACGAAAACCGCCGAATGGCTCGCCAGCCATTTCGCCACCGCACTGCAAGGTGCGCGCTTCACCCTGCACGTCGCCAATGGTGCGCGCATGCTGCTGGGTGCTCCACGGCTGGCCAAGCTCTCGAGCACACTGACTAAGCTGTCCAAAGGGCAAATTCCGCAGTGGACCAACGCCATGCCACAGCCCGAAAAAGCCATCCGCTTCAGCCCGGCAGTGACGGACGCCCGCCCGCGCGTGGTTTACCTGGCCGCCTGCGTCTCCCGCGCCATGGGCCCGGCAGCCGGCGATAAAGAGCAGATGTCGCTGTACGACAAAACCCGCCAACTGCTGGAAAAAGCCGGCTACCAGGTGGTCTTCCCCGACAACCAGGACAGCCTCTGTTGCGGCCAACCCTTCGCGTCCAAAGGCTACGCCGAGCAAGCCGAACACAAGCGCCAGGAACTGATCGGCGCCCTGCTCCACGCCAGCCGTGGCGGCCTCGACCCGATCTACTGCGACACCAGCCCCTGCACCCTGCGCCTGGTACAAGACCTCGGCGAAACCCGCCTGGACCTCTACGACCCGGTACGCTTTATCCGCACCCACCTGCTGGACCGCCTCGACTTCACGCCGCAGGAAGCCCCCATCGCCGTACACGTCACGTGCAGCACCCAGCACCTGGGCGAAAGCCAGGCCCTGATCGAACTGGCCCGGCGCTGTGCAAAAACCGTCGTCATCCCCGAAGGCATTCACTGCTGTGGCTTTGCCGGCGACAAAGGCTTCACCACCCCGCAACTCAACGCCCACGCCCTGCGCTCACTCAAGGATGCCGTGCAACATTGCAGCGAAGGCATCTCCACCAGCCGCACCTGCGAGATCGGCCTGAGCCAGCATGGCGGCATCGACTACCACGGCCTGGTCTACCTGGTAGACCGCGTCACCCGCGCCCGCGCCCACTGACCCCGCAAAAAAACCGAACCCTGGCGCACCAGCGCAGTCATCTGCATAGGCCTCGACAAACGAGGCCCATCAGTGATGTCGCTGGCAGCGGTTGCACGCCAGCAGCGTCGAGCCCTTTTGCGCAAGGAGACACCCTATGAAGCGTTCCGCTCTTGCTGGCTTGTTCATGACCGCTGCGATGCTCGCCTCCCCCGCCTTCGCTGCCGGTGACAAAGACCTGTGCCAGATCAACCTGGACAAAATCAACAACGGCAAAGCCCTGCTGGCCACTGACACCAGCGGTAAAAGTGGCGAAATAGACACCGCCGTCTCCCAGGCCAAGGCCGCCCATGCCGCTGGTGATGAGAAGAAGTGCATCGAAATCACCTCCAAGGCCCTGCAAGACCTGCAGAACAGCGAGAAAGGCGGTCAGTAAGCGATAGGGCCAACCTTCGGGTTGGCCTTCGCTGACGTTTTGGCGTACACTGCACAGGCTTGTCACTCACTAAGAAACAACGAGTTACAAGCACGGGGCCGTTTAGGATTCGACGCCGGTCGCGAAACTTTAGGTGCATGCCGAGTTGGTAACAGAACTCGTAAATCCACTGTTGCAACTTCTTATAGTTGCCAATGACGAAAACTACGGCCAGGAATTCGCTCTCGCTGCGTAAGCAGCCTTAGCCCTGAGCTTCTGGTACCTTCGGGTCCAGCAATCACCAGGGGATGTCTGTAAACCCAAAGTGATTGTCATATAGAACAGAATCGCCGTGCAGTACGTTGTGGACGAAGCGGCTAAAACTTACACAACTCGCCCAAAGCACCCTGCCCTTCGGGTCGCTGAGGGTTAACTTAATAGAAACGGCTACGCATGTAGTACCGACAGCGGAGTACTGGCGGACGGGGG
>NZ_SPKP01000021.1:75211-233483 GCF_023127835.1 Pseudomonas sp. B329
CGGGTTTTGTCGTTTCTGGGGTTTAAAAGGCCCGACTGACGGGCCTTCGGATTTTTCCTTCAACATTTCGCGCCATTGATGAACTGGCGCAGCCCCCTCCATCACGCTAAATTTTCCTCGTCGCTGCTCATCAGCGACCGGCTTTGACAGGCCGAAAAGTGTAACCTTCACACCCCTTTGGTAAAGCGGCATGCACTACGCATTCCGACTCGTTCATGGCGGCTGTGCGTGGGGCATCTTCGGGTGCGCCGGGTTCCTACACTTCCGGTCTGTCAACCTGCGTACAGCTGCCACCCAATCCTGTTTGACAGCAGGGGGTGGTAGCTCCATTAAACAGTGTGGGAGCTTCCTCAT
Source organism: Pseudomonas sp. B329 (assembly GCF_023127835.1). NCBI lineage: Bacteria > Pseudomonadati > Pseudomonadota > Gammaproteobacteria > Pseudomonadales > Pseudomonadaceae > Pseudomonas > Pseudomonas sp. B329. The sequence continues at coordinate 75,566 of NZ_SPKP01000021.1, forward strand.
GAAAAAGATTACCCCCAATCCGCCAACGACCCTCTTTACCCTCGCCCCAGACATCCCCACCGAAACCCTGCTGGTCCAAGCCAGTGAAACCCTCGCTTCGCTGAACGCTATGACCACAGATCTGGCATTTGAGCTAGAGGGCTCGCACCGCCACAAGCTGCTGGCTGCTCAGCAACTAGTCGTTTTGGGTGAGTTGTTACTGGAGAGGGTGCTGGATACGCTGACATTCACAGGCAGTACGCAAGTGTCCAATTGTGAGCAGACATAGAGTGCTGCCTCGTGCGAACGATTTTTATGGTTCAGCTGAGTTGGGCGTCCCTTCATCTTGACTTTTATCTTGACAACTGGTTATCTCGATAAAGATCGTGGCGCTTCGCTCGATATGCGCAGTCCAGGCGCCGAGGGTCTGTGTAACAGGCCCTCGGCGCCTGGACGGCCTGATGACTATGCATTTCGTCGGCTAAAGCCTTGCAGCCACTGCTCTTCACCTGTAATTGCGCCAACTGGATGTGCTAACCTTCAGTCCAAGTCTATTCCCCCTTACGGGTACTTTCGCCATGATCAGCGGCCACCAGCATTCAAAAGACCTTAGCTTTGCGGAAATGATGAGCCTAAAAAGCAGCTCACGTGACCGCCAGGTTGATGCTGTCTATGCAGCTGACCCTCAGATGCTTGAAATGGCTGCTGCCCGTGCCAAAGCCGCCCTTCGTGGCAACTCTGCTTCAATCGCTCGCCCACAACGATTCTCTGCGCTAAGCAACTGATGCCCGAAGCGGTAAACGAAGACGCTCCGTTCGCCCTACTTGAACGTTCAGAGCTCTTCGCTTTCCTGCTCGATCTAATTCAGCGCGTCTACCGTCCCTCAATTCAATCGGCTGTCACCGATTACGGCCTTGTGATCGTTGGCGGGCAATCGCTTACGCTTTGGGCCCGGCAATACCTCATCGACGAAATGACAGGCGAGGATGTCGGATTCGTCACTAGCGATGACTTGGACTTTATCGGCAAGCCCAACTCTATTGATTATTGCGCCCAGATGATGGGCGTCCCTTTTCGCAAGGCGAAGATGGACGACAACACGATAAATATTGCCGCCGCGTACATTGACTGGGTTGACGGTAAAGAGGTCATCGTCGATATCCTGGAAATGGACAGCGTAGGGGGCGCGCCCAAAAAAGAGATTTTCAAGTATTTATCCGTCCTGGATATCGAAGGTGTGCAGGTCGCCGTCATCGACCCCATCACGTGTTTAAAGTCCCGTTTGTTCAATCTATTCGCTTACTGGCAGGATCGAAAGCACCGGGAGTCAGTGCGAGTGAAGATCGCACTACGCGCATCGAACCACTACCTGCGCGACTTGCTCGTTCATGATGGGTATCGAGTCATATCAGAGCATATCCATCGAATTAAGGCCTTGGCCCTGACACCGCTCGGCAAGCGTGTTTATGTCGAATATGGAATCGACGTGCTGGACGCCATCCCCTACGATCCGGCGCTGTTTCCAGCGGCCTACATGGATCGGGAACGACCGAACATGCTCCGCCAAATTGGTTATGTACGCCGACGGAAGTTAATTCAGTACCAACGATTCGCTTGTGGCCCTATCCACCCTAGCCATCTTCAGCCCGCTGCAGAGAACGATCCAAGATAAAGGAATCGGGACGACGCAAAACACTCGCGCTGTCATGGCCTCGACTCATCTTGCCTACAGCTTCAACCACCAAAATCTGATCTTCCCCCGTGCCACCATCAAACAAGGTACATTTACGCCCATCGAGCACGATCAGCAGTGCCGGAATGGAGCGACCAGGCCGGCTTGAAAGGGAATTGGGGTTATGGACAAAAAGTCGCTTTCCGAGCGGGACATCTGCAGCAAGTACATCGCCCCAGCCGTTCAGCAAGCTGGATGGGACATGCATAAGCAGGTGCGCGAGGAAGTCAGCTTTACCAAAGGCCGCATCATCGTCCGGGGTAAACTGCACAGCCGCGGCGAAGCACGCCGCGCAGACTTCATCCTCTACCATCAGGCCAACCTGCCTATCGCTGTAATCGAGGCGAAGGACAACAAGCACTCCGTTGGCTCCGGCATGCAGCAAGCCCTGGGCTATGCAGAGGCCCTGGACGTACCGTTCGTGTTCTCCAGCAATGGCGATGGCTTCCTGTTTCACGACCGCAGTGGCACAGGCGGCCAGGTAGAAACCGAACTTACCCTTGATCAATTCCCCAGCCCTGCCGAACTTTGGCACCGCTACTGCCAGTGGAAGGGGCTGGATACAACAGCCCAACACAAGATCGAAGCGCCCTACTACGACGACGGCTCCGGGCGCATGCCTCGCTATTACCAGATGAATGCCATCAATCGCACCGTCGAGGCTGTGGCGCGCGGCCAGGACCGAATCCTGCTGGTGATGGCCACGGGTACCGGAAAAACATACACCGCCTTCCAAATCATCTGGCGGCTGTGGAAATCGAAACAGAAGAAACGCATCCTGTTTCTGGCCGACCGCAACATCCTGGTCGACCAGACCAAGAACAACGACTTCAAGCCCTTCGGCCAGGCGATGACCAAAATCGCCAAACGCCAGATCGATACCTCCTACGAGATCTACCTGTCGCTCTATCAGGCCGTCACCGGCACTGATGAAGAAATGAACATCTACAAGCAGTTCTCCCGCGACTTCTTCGACCTGATCGTGATCGACGAATGTCACCGTGGCAGCGCCTCCGAGGATTCCGCCTGGCGTGAAATCCTCGACTATTTCTCCAGTGCCACCCATGTCGGCCTTACCGCCACACCGAAGGAGACCAATGAGGTATCCAGCATCACCTACTTCGGTGAACCGATTTACAGCTATACCTTGAAGCAAGGCATCGAAGACGGCTTTCTCGCCCCCTACAAAGTGGTGCGTATTGACTTCGATAAAGACCTGCAAGGCTGGCGGCCACCCAAAGGCATGCTCGATAAGAATGGCGAGCTGATCGAAGACCGCATCTACAACCTCAAGGATATGGATCGCACCCTGGTGATCGAGGCGCGCACCCAACTGGTGGCGCAGAAGGTCACCGAACTCCTCAAGGCCACCGATCCGTTTCAGAAAACCATCATCTTCTGCGACGACATCAACCACGCCGAGCGCATGCGCCAGGCACTGGTCAACCTCAACCCCGAGCGTGTGGCCGAGAATCGCAAATACGTCATGCGTATCACCGGCGATGATCAGGAAGGCAAGGCTGAGCTGGATAACTTCATCAACCCGGAAGAACGCTACCCGGTGATTGCCACCACCAGCAAGCTGATGACCACCGGCGTCGATGCTCAGACCTGCAAGCTGATCGTGCTCGACCAGCACATCAAATCGATGACCGAGTTCAAGCAAATCATCGGTCGCGGCACTCGCATCAACGAGGACTACGGCAAGTACTGGTTCACCATCATGGACTTCAAAAAGGCCACCGAGCTGTTTGCCGACCCGGCCTTCGACGGCGACCCAGTAGTGATCTACGCCCCAGAAGGCGATGACTCCCCCGTACCGCCGGATGACCCGCTTGCCGATGAAGATGGCATCAGCGCAGGCAACGATAACGAGGGTGATGACCTGGATTTCACCGGCGAAGAAGAGGGCAAAAAACGCATCAAATATGTCATCGACAACGTCCCGATTTATGTCATCGCCGAGCGTGTGCAGTATTACGGCCCGGATGGCCGACTGATCACCGAATCGCTGCACGACTACACCCGCACCTGCGTACAAAAGCAGTTCGCCTCGCTGGATGACTTTTTTCGGCGCTGGAGTGATGCCGAACAGAAGAAAGCCATCATCGACGAAATGGCCGCCCAGGGTGTGATGTGGGAAGCCCTGGCCGAGGAAGTGGAAAAGAAACAGGGCAAGCCCCTCGATCCATTCGACCTGATCTGTCACGTCGCCTTCGACCAACCGCCACTGTCGCGTAAAGAGCGCGCCGAGCAGGTGAAAAAGCGCAACTACTTCGCCAGGTATTCCGGCGCAGCACGCCAAGTACTCGAAGCGTTGCTGGATAAATATGCCGACACCGGTATCGAGCATATCGAGGACATCAAAATCCTCCAGCTAGACCCCTTCAGCCGAATAGGTGCGCCCATCGAACTGGTCAAGGCATTTGGCGGCAAGGCTGGCTACAACAAGGCCATCCATGAACTGGAAGACGAGCTTTACGCCAGTTAAAGTGCCACCCCGTTACTCGGCCTAAGCAGCAACTTGCTGCCTAGCGCCACGAATCCTTTTTTGCAGCACCTCAGTGAGATACCCATGTCCATCAGCTCAACCATCAAATCCATCCAGGACATCATGCGCAAAGACGTGGGCGTCGATGGCGACGCCCAGCGTATCGGCCAGTTGGTCTGGCTACTGTTCCTGAAGATCTTCGATGACCGCGAGCTGGAATGGGAACTGATGGACGACAACTACCGCTCGCCCATCCCCGAAAGCTGCCGTTGGCGCACCTGGGCCGCCGACCCGGAAGGCATGACCGGCGATGCGCTGAAGGACTTCATCGATAATAACCTGTTCCCGCAGCTGCAGAACCTGCACGAGTACAGCAACACGCCCTCCGCCTTTGTGGTGCGCGGCGTGTTTGAAGACGCCTACAACTACATGAAATCCGGCCAGTTGCTGCGCCAGGTGATCAACAAGATTCAGGAAGGCGTGGACTTCAACAAAGCCCAGGAGCGCCACGAGTTCGGCAACCTCTACGAGCAACTGCTGCGCGATCTGCAGAACGCTGGCAACGCCGGTGAGTTCTACACCCCGCGCCCTGTCACCGAATTTATGGTGCGCATGGTTGATCCCAAGTTGGACGAAAAGGTCATGGACCCGGCCTGCGGCACCGGCGGTTTTCTCACCTGTGCCATCGAACACAAACGCAGCCGCTATGTAAAAACCGCCGAAGACGAACGCACCCTGCAGGCCAGCATTTTCGGCGTGGAGAAAAAGCCGCTGCCGCACCTGCTGGCCACCACGAACATGATCCTGCACGGCATTGAGGTGCCCAACCAGATTCGCCACGACAATACCCTGAGCAAACCGCTGATCAGTTGGGGGCCAAGCGAGCGCGTGCACTGCATCGTCGCCAATCCGCCGTTCGGTGGCATGGAAGAAGACGGCATCGAAACCAACTTCCCTGCGGCCTTTCGCACTCGTGAGACCGCAGACCTGTTTTTAGTGCTGATCATGCAGCTGCTCAAAGACGGTGGCCGCGCCGCTGTGGTGCTGCCCGATGGCTTTCTGTTTGGCGAAGGCATCAAAAGCCGCATCAAGGAAAAGCTGCTCACCGAGTGCAACCTGCACACCATCGTTCGCCTGCCCAACGGCGTGTTCAATCCCTATACCGGCATCAAGACCAACCTGCTGTTCTTCACCAAGGGCACACCGACCAAACAGGTTTGGTTCTACGAGCACCAGTATCCGGCCGGTGTGAAGAATTACTCCAAGACCCGCCCCATGCGTATCGAAGAGTTCGCCGTTGAAGAGGCCTGGTGGGGCAAAGAGACCGACGGTTTTGCTGCACGGGTAGAGTGCGAATTCGCCTGGAAGGTCAGTGTCGAAGACCTGCAAGCGCGCAACTGGAACCTGGACTGCAAAAACCCGCATATCGGCGAGCAGATCAGCCATGACCCGAACGAACTGCTGCGCAACTACGCCAACCTGCAAATCGAAATCAATGATCTGCGCGACCAACTCAAAGCAGTGCTGGCTGAAGCCTTGGAGCGTCAGGTATGACGGCGTTACTCACCGATAAACTGCCGCTGTTGGCCGGCGCGCCCAATGGCATTAAGAAATTGCGTGAACTAATTCTGGAGCTCGCAGTGCGCGGCAAGTTAGTGGCGCAAGACCCAAGCGATGAGCCGGCCAGCGATTTACTGAAGCGGATTGCGGAGGAAAAAGCACGATTGATGTCTGAAGGGGCGATCAAGAAAGGAAAGACAGTAGATGACTCAGTAGCCGAAATTTCTTACCCAATACCGTCTACCTGGGCCGTCGCCTCCCTTGGTCAGGTCGTCGAGATCGTTCGTGGAATTACTTTCCCTGCCAGCGAGAAGTCGAGAGTTCCAGAGTGCGGACGTGTTGCTTGCCTACGAACTGCAAACGTACAGAACGAAATTGAATGGGACGATCTGCTTTACATTCGCGACAGTTTTATCTCTCGACCAGATCAGTACGTCCAGCCGCATGACATTGTTATGTCGATGGCAAACAGCCGGGAACTAGTAGGAAAAGTTGCTCTGATTGGTTCATCGCTTGATCAGCCAACAACATTCGGTGGATTTCTCGGCGTTCTACGCCCAGTGCTGATCGAACCTCGATTTGTAATGGCACTACTGCGTACGCCTCATGCTCGGAGCGTCTTAATTGAGAGCGCGAGCCAAACCACGAACATTGCCAATGTGTCTCTGGCAAAGCTTCGCCCCTTGCCGTTTGCCATCCCTCCACTCGCTGAACAACACCGTATCGTCGCTAAAGTCGATGAACTGATGGCTCTGTGCGCCCGCCTAGAAGCCCAGCAGGCCGACGCCGGAAGCGCCCACGCCCAACTGGTGCAAGCGCTGCTCGACAGCCTAACGCAAGCCAGCGACGCCACCGATTTCGCCACCAACTGGCAGCGCCTGGCTGAACACTTCCACACCTTGTTCGCCACAACCTCCAGCATCAACGCCCTCAAACAGACCCTGCTGCAATTGGCCGTCATGGGCAAGTTAGTACCGCAAGATCAAAACGATGAGCCCGCCAGCAAGCTGCTTGAACGCATTTCAAATACTCGCTTAAACCATCGGGATAAAAAGCAGAAATCTATCGCGGATATTTCCGAGGTAGAAAAGCCCTTTGAACTACCGAGCAATTGGGCATGGGTAACTTTACCGGCAGTGGGCGAACTCGCCCGAGGTAAGTCGAGGCATCGACCTCGAAATGACCCATCTCTGTATACGGAGGGAAATGTTCCTTTGATTCAAACAGGCGATGTTGCTCGGGCCAACGGAGTAGTTAAAACATACAGCGCTCTATACAACGCTAAAGGTGTTGAGCAAAGTCGCTTGTGGCCTACTGGTACCATGTGCATCACCATTGCGGCGAATATTGGTGACAGTGCCGTTCTCGGTTTCGACGCCTGTTTCCCCGACAGCGTTGTGGGTTTCACTCCTGATTTTCCCGAGCTAGACGTTCGTTATTTTGAGTTTTTCCTACGCACTGCAAAGTCACATCTTGAGGACTTCGCACCATCTACCGCTCAGAAAAATATCAACTTGGAAATTCTTGGATTACTGTGTGTGCCATTACCGCCTGCAAATGAAATGCACCGTATCGTCGCAAAAGTCGACCGACTTACGGTCCTCTGTGACCACCTAAACTCCTATCTGAATCAGGCCCGCCAACTGAACGAACAGCTGGCTAGCGCTCTGGTCGAGCGCGCCCTTACCGATGATAGCCAGCGAGTACTAATTGTTCCGGATCGGCTAATTGGGCGCACTTTGCTCGCCGCCGAAATCACTCACCAGCTGCACGGCCAACGGACATTTGGTCAGCGCAAGCTGCAAAAGGTGATTTACCTGGTTGAACATGTTGCCAAGCTCGCAGCGATACAAGGCGAGTATCTCCGCGATGCTGCCGGCCCACATGACCGCCAGTTGATGAATAAGGTCGAAGGCGAGATGCTAAACCATCAGTGGTATGAACGCATCGAGCGCGAGACTGTTGGCCATGCTTACCGCCCGCTTTCCCAAGCAGGGCAGCATAGGCAGGCGTATAACAGCGTCTGGTCGGCCGCTGAGCGGGCCACCATTGAGCAGGTCATCGAACTAATGCGGGACTGGGATACAGATCGTTGTGAAATGACTGTGACGCTCTATGCCGCCTGGAACGACTTTATTCTCGAAGGCCGCCCGGTTTCCGATGACGCCATCGTGGACGAAGTCATGCATAGCTGGAACGACACCAAGCTGCGCTTCGGCAAAACCGAATGGTTGGCGGTACTCGAGGAGATGAAGAAGCACAAAGTCCTCATGCCCAGCGGTTTCGGCAAACGCACCACAGGCGGCATGCTCAGCTTGCCCGGTTTCGATTAAACAGATGATCCTTTTGGCTGCCCTCTGCAAGACTCGGATACGAAGCATATTGCTCAATCCAACTTCTCGCGGTATTCCAGTTGGTATTCCAAAGAAATTCAGAAACCCATATTAATCAATTAAATCAAGCACCTAAAAATCCAGTTCAGATTACCCCGGCCCACCAACTCAACAAAAAAGACGTCCCCCAGACGTCTTTTTCCATCCCTAAAACCCAGTCCCCAAAAGAATTTCACAGCTACGATAAACTTTGAAACCGTCCCGCATCCCAGCCGCTTCGTTATCCCAAGCGTCCCCCCCAACCTGCCACCCCCCGCCCCGCAACATGTTTCACCGCCTATACGAAACAAAATAATCGGCTGGATGCTTTGCAATTATTCCGTAGCTGGAATTGATAACGTCGCCCTCAACCCCCCTTCTGCCCGGTTTGCCAGTTCGATACGTCCATTCAAACGCGTGGCGATGGTGTTGACGATGGTTAGCCCTAACCCGGCTCCTTGCGCCGTGCCACGGCTGTAGAAACGCTCAAATAATCGCTCTCTACATGACTCGTCAATTCCCGGCCCCTGGTCGTCGACGGTCAAATGACAGAAGCCATCCGCCTGGCTCAGTTGCACAGTGATTGCGCCGTGTTCGGGAGAGAAATTGGCTGCATTGGTGATCAGGTTGTTCAGCGCGATGTCGATGGCGGCGGGGTTGGCGAATACGTGAAAGGGCTGGTCGCTGACGTCGAATATCAGTTCAAGGTTTTTGCTCAATAACCACGGTGACAGTTGCACGAGGCTGTTGCGCACGGTTTCGCTGAGGTCGATGCGCTGTAGCGGTGGCGGATTGGATTTGGGTTCCAGTCGCGCCATGGTCAGTAACTGGTTGACCAGTCGGCTGGTGCGATCAACGCCTGAGATAAGGAATTCCAGCGATTCTCGACGTTCCTGTTCTGTGCCTGCCTCCAGCAGGTTTTGCGCGTGTACCCGCAGCACGGCGAGTGGTGTACGCATTTCGTGGGCTGCGTCGGCGATGAAGCGTCGTTCGCGGCCAAGCACTTCTTGAATCTGCGCGAGCATGCGGTTGAGCGCCGCTTGCATGGGCTCAAGTTCGCTGGGCAACGGTGCCAGTTGCAATGGCTCCAGTGAACCGCTGTGGCGGGCACGCAGGGTCTCGGCCATGTTTGCCAAGGGCTTTAAGCCCCAGCCTATAGCGAGCCAGACCATCGCCGCGAGCAGTAAACTGCCGACGATGTTCGGCCATAGCGTATGACGCACGATGCGGTCGACCAGATCTGCGCGCACATCATCGCGCTCGCCAACCCAGATGCGCATGCCGTTTTGTGGGTCTTCAAGAAGGAAGGCGCGCCAATGTCGATGGTTCAAATCCACCACATCACTGAAACCCGGTTGCGTCGGCGGTGAACTGAAGGCGGGTGCGCTGGCGGTGTGCACCAACACCTCCCCGCCGGGGCTCCACACCTGAAAAGCAATTTTTCGTTCGTATGGATGACCATCGCCGCGCGGCACCGCTTCGCCCAGTGCGGTATTGAAGGCCCGGTACAGTTCGGCGTGCTGCTTGCTCGCCATTGGCATGCGCATCACGCCTTGCAATAAGCGCGCGTTCTGCGCCAGTTGAGCATCGTAAACCTCGGCGATTTCATGATTGCTATCGTGCAGGTTAAAGACGCTCAGCACCGCCAGACCGGCCAGCAGCAAACCAATGATCAGCGTTAATGTACGGCGGCGGATCGAAGTCATCAGCGCTCCTCCACCAGATAGCCCACACCTCGAATGGTACGGATCAGCTCAGTAGAGAACTTTTTGCGCAGGTGATGGATGTGCACTTCCAGGGTGTTACTTTCCGCTTCTTCATTCCAGCCATAGAGCAGTTGAATCAGTTGGTCTCGAGTCATCACCCGGCCCGGAGGTGAGAGCAGTTCATGCAGCAACTGATACTCCTTGGGCGTCAGTGCTACGAGATGGCCCTGGTAGCTGACCTGCTGGGTGCCGGGGTTGAGGATGATGCCGGCATGTTCGATCAGCGCTTGCGCGCGTCCGGCACTGCGCCGCAATAACGCTCGCAATCGCGCCTTGAGTTCGGCCAGGTCGAACGGTTTGATCAGGTAGTCGTCGGCACCGGCATCCAGGCCCGCGATGCGATCTTCGGTTGCATCGCGGGCGGTGAGAATCAACACCGGCAGGTTCGAGCCGCTGTCGCGCAGGCGCCGCAGTACTTCGAGACCGTCCATGCGTGGCAAACCGAGATCCAGCACAGCAACATCGAACGTTTCGCTGAGCAGGGCATGCAGCGCGCTGCTGCCGTCCTTGAGCCAATCGACGGTGTAGCCTTCGCGCCCCAGCGCTTGATGAATGCCTTCACCTAGCGCCACATCATCCTCAATCAGTAATAAACGCACGCGGACTCCTGTCAGTCGAGTTTCTTGTTGACGTCCACCAGCACAGTGGCGATCTCTTTGCGACGTCCCGCATCTGCCGTTTCACGGCCGGGACGCGGTGCCGCTTGCAGGGCTTTTTGCAGCGCTGCCTTAGCTTCAGCGTAGTGTTTCTGACGGTAGAGGTGATCGCCCCAGAAGTACAGGCTGTCAATGCCATCGGGGTTGAGTTGCAGCGCCTGCTTGAGCAGTTGTTCAGCTTTGTCGTTGTCGCCGAAACCGATGGGCCAGCCGGGCACACGATCATACAGCGCCGCCAGGCTGGTATAGGCCGAGCCTTGCAGAGCCTTGGGGTCGAGGGTCAGGGACTTCTCCAGGTCGGCCTTGGCTTCCTTGGCTTTGCCCAGCGCTCCGAGCCCTCCCTGGGCACCGGCCCAACTGCTGGTGACAATGCCTTTCCAGATCCAGGCTTCGGCCACCAATGGGCGCTGCGCAGTGAACGACTGGGTTTCGCTGGACAACTGTTCGAACGCGGCGGCGCGCTGTTTTTCCGCCACTTCATATTGGATATGCGCCCAGCTTTGTTGAATGCTGCTCAGGCGTTGCTGGTCGGCAGCCTCCAGCGCCCAGACGCTTTGGCTGAGGGTTGCGATCAACAGGCACGCGAAGATTTTTTTCATGGTTTGAGGGTCTCGTTGTCAGTTTTTTCGCTAAAGCGCCGGATCAGGGGCAACTGCTTTCGCAAACCTCGATCGACCAGATGCGGCAGTAGATGGTTGAGGCGCACAAAGAAGCGTTCGGGCCAGCCCAGATACAGATCACGGCGGTCACCGGCAATTGCGTGCATCACCGCCGCGGCCACGGTTTGCGGATCATCGACGTTGGCCTTGAGCGCATCGTTGAGGGCTTGCGCCGCCGCGCTGTTCATCGACGTGCGGGTGGCCCGCGGTGCGACGTAGAGCACGCTGACCCGGGTGTCGGCCAGCTCTCGGCGCAACGCTTCGGAAAACCCGCGCAGGGCAAACTTGGTCGCGCAATAGCTGGCGTAACCGGCATAGCCGATCGAACCATAGGTCGAGCCGACGTTGACTACCATGGCGCTGTCGGCCTGCTTTAGTGACGGCAGCAGTAGCTTGGTCAGGCAGATCGGCGCGCTGATGTTCACCGCGAGCATCGTATTGACGTCACTGTCATCGAGCTGTTCGAGCATGGCGAAGTGATTCACCCCGGCGGCGTTGATCAACAGATTGACTCCGCCAACCGCTTCGGCGGCAGCGAGTACTTTGCGTCGGTCGCTGAGAAACGTCAGGTCAGCCGCGACCCAGCACAGGGTGTCGGGGTAGCGTTTGAGCAGCGCAGCCAAGGCTTCCTGATGCCGCGCCACGGCCAATACTCGCGCACCCGCGGCGCACAGCGCTTCAGCGATAGCGACGCCGATACCGCCACTGGCACCGGTCAACACCACGCGCGCGTTACGCAGCTGCATGTTCAGCCTCCGCGCCACGCGGCAGGCCACGAAACATGTCGGTGTACAGTCGGTACACGACTTTTGATGCATGAATCACTGCCGCTTGATCCAGAGGATCGTCCAACTGGTTCATCAGGCGGCGGTAGGTTTGCATGTGTTCGATGTCGAGCGAACCGTGAGAACTCAGGTAACTGAAGGCGGTTTCCGGCAACGACAGATGCTCCCGAATGCTCCCTGCCGCGTGTGTGGCCAGGGCAATGCTGGTGCCTTCGAGCACATTGACCATGCCGAACAGCCCCACCGGGTTGCCTCGGGCGATCAAGTCATAAAGGTAGCTCACCATCAGCTCAATCGGCAGCGAGGGTTGGCCATCATGCACGGCCTTGCGATCACCTCCGCAGGCTGCAATGTCGTTGAGCACCCACTGTTCATGGCCGTATTCGTCTTCGATGTACTCGCACACCGCTTTGCGCAGCCATTCCAGACGTGTCGGTAAACGTGCGCCGCACGCCATCATCAACGGCACGGTGTGGCGCACGTGATAGTAGGCCTGTGCGAGAAAAGCCTGATAGCTGTCGAGGCTGACCTTACCGTGCAGCGCATCGAGGATGATCGGCAGGTTGAACAGCTCGTGGCGTTCATGCTGTGTGGCTTCTTGCAGGGTGTCGAAAAAACTCATGATGCGGATTCCTCCCGGACAACGGATTCGGTCAATTGGGCGTGGTACTGCGCGACGATGGCGTCGCGGCGTGGGCGGCCATTGGCGGTTAGAAAGCCATTGGCTGCGGTGAAGGGGTGCGGCAGGCGCGTCCACTGATGCACCTGGGCGTAATCGGGCAACGCCTCGTTGGCTTCGGCGACGGCAGCGGCTAGTTCGGCATCGGTGCAATCCGGGCGATGCGGCCAGAGCAAGGCGTGATTGCGCGGCATAGACTCGCCGTAAACGAACGCCTGGGCGATGTGGCGGCGCTGGGTCAGCTCGGACTCGACCCATTCCGGGTTGACGTTGCGCCCGTAACTGGTGACGAACTGATGCTTCTTGCGGCCCTTGAGATAAAGAAAACCCTGCGGGTCGAACTCGCCCAGGTCGCCGCTCGGCCACCACTCATCGGCGTACGGTGCTTCCCCTAGATAACCGAGCAGCATCGAGCCCTTGATCAGCACTTCACCGTCCTCTGCCAACCGCACTTCGACATGGGGCAGTGGCCGACCGACGCTGCCGGGGCGGTGCGCGCCGGGGCGATTGAGGCACACCACCGAGGCGCATTCAGACAAACCGTAACCTTCAAAAACCGGTAAGCCGACCTGTTGTGCACGGTGCAGCAAGTCTTCGGACACACGTGCACCACCGACCGCCGCAAAACGCAGGGTTTGCGGGGCAAAGGCTTGCTGTTCGGCGGCGCTGACCAGCATCAATAACAGCTGTGGCACCAGAATAAGGCTTTGCGGTGCACGCTCGGCGAGATAACCCAGCAGGTGCGGGACATCGACGCCACTGGCGCCCTGGATGCCGAGGGTTTTCTGGCTCGGCAAACTGAGCATTGCACCGGCATACAGCGCGGCATAACAGCCCAGGTTCTCCAATAGAATGGCCAATGGCAGCAGTGCCAGGTGATGTTGCGGGCTGCTGGTTTCGCTCGCCTGATCCAACTCACGTGCGACCCGTAACAGGCTGTCGGCACTCAGGCAAACACCTTTCGGCGTGCCGGTGGTGCCAGACGTGAAGGTCAGCTTGGCGGTGCCCATCGGTATGCGTCTTTGGCCACTGAAGGCGCGGCACCAGAACTCGCCGCGTTGCTCATAGCCGGCAGCGCGCAGTTCGGGCTCCAGCTCCGGTTCGGCAATCACGCGTTCGGCCTGACTCTGCTCCAGACAATGGGCGCGTTGTGCCGCGCTGAAAAACGGCGGCAGCGTTACGCAGGTCAACCCTTCGAACAATACCGCCAGATCCCAGAGCATTGCGTCGACGCCGTTGTCCAGCGCCAGGGCGACGACTTGCACCTGCTCATCGCGCAGGCGCTCCTGGCGATACAGCACTTCTGCATACAGGGTGGCGTAATCGAGCTTCAGCGTATCGCCCCACAGCGAGGTCGCGTTGTCATTGCGCCGGGCATGTTCGCGCAAGGTTTCCTGAAAGCGTTGCAGTTCAAGCGACATGGCAGGCTCCTTCAATCGGGATCGGCAAACCCAGGCGGCTGAACAGGCCGATATTGCGCAGGTGGACGAACCCGGCGCGGATGTCGCCGACGTGCACCCAGGGTTTGCTCTCGTAATAACTGCCCCAATGTTGACGCTCGTCACCCAGTCGATCCGGATCAGCGGCGCACAATGTCACCGGTTTCAGGCCGAGACGACGGAAGCTGTTGACCAGCCCGATGTTGCCGGTGAACGTCACCCATTCCAGGCCACCCATGGCCAGTAGATAGGTGATGGCGATGATGCTCAGGCGCGCGCTGCCGGTATCGCTGGCCGCCAGGTTGCCAACCTCGACAATGGCATTTCGGTCTACCGAGTGATCAGCCGCCGCGCTGATCAATGGCTCGATCGGTTCGTCCAGATACCGCTCCAGAAACAGCGGCTCAAGGTGCGCGCGACGCACGCCGGCCACTGCGCACAACTGGCCTTCACTGTTGTGCATACCGAACAGCTCGGGCATGAAGTGGCGGATGTCGGCGCCGTGGGCCTTGCGGAAACGCTGCTGGATAAAGGCTTCGAACTTCGCTCGCAAAGCGTCGTCCGGCAACGCACCCGTCAGGGTAAACGGCGGCGTTTCAGCTTGGCCGAAATGCAACGGCAGGGGTATGTTCCAGTCAAAATCGGGCATGGGCCGAACGCCTCCCTCAATGGGTTTGAGCGAAGTATCCAAGCCATTTCTTAACGAAGTCTGAAGGTGAAAGAAGGTCAACCTGAGAGTCGATCTTCAGACTCTCTTAAGACAGCACGAGCAGGGTGACGTGGCCGGTTCAAGGCAACCGGATCGACCGTCCATCACAATAATCAAGAGGCGCTTTTTATGACCCGCGACACCGTCGTCACCCGATATGGAAAGCTTTCAATAACCCTGCACTGGCTGATGCTGGCGCTGTTCATCGGCGTTTATGCCTGTGTCGAAATCAAGGGTTATCTGCCCAAAGGCAGCGAAGCGCGGGGTTTGCTCATGGGGTTTCACGGCTTGTTTGGTACAAGCATTTTCGCCCTGGTCTGGGTTCGTCTGCTCGGGCGCCTGAGCCCACGGCCACCGATCACCCCAAAACCACCGGCCTGGCAGACCGCTCTCGCGCATCTGACACACCTTGCGCTCTACGGGCTGATGATCGCCACGCCTATTCTCGCCTGGCTGATGCTCGCCGCTGGCGACAAACCGTTCCCGTACTTCGGCTTTCACGTGCCGGCACCGGTAGCCGTCGACCCGGACTTCGCCAAACAGCTCAAGTACTGGCATGAGCTGATCGGCACTACGGGGTATTGGTTGATTGGTTTGCATGCGGCAGCGGGGCTGTTCCATCACTATTGGATGAAGGACAACACGCTGGAAAGGATGTTGATTGAGCGAAAGTCATGACGAACCGCCGCGAGGTGCCTGATCGTACACGGCTGGCCTATTCAGATTACCCCGGTGCCCCGCCCAGGTTTCTGCCTTGTCAGCCCGCGGCGATATTGCTAGTGTCGATGCATGACTACCTCTTGCCTCACCTCGACAACCACCACCACGACCGCTTCAAGCGGAGCGTGCGAGGTTTCGTGAGCCACTAGCAAACGAATTTCAAAGGCCCGCCAGCGATGGACAGGGCCTTTTTTATGCCCTTGTGTCGCTGGTTCACACGCAAGGAGATGCACCCATGTACGCCCTGTTGATACTGGATATCCAAGTCGGACTCATCCACGGCCCGGAAAAACCCTGGCGCTGCGACGAGCTGTTGGAAACGCTCAACACCCTGATGGGCAAGGCCCGTAGCGCAGGCGCGCCGATTTTTCTCGCTCGCCACATCGGCCCCGCTGGCTCGCCAATCGAACCAGGCAGCCCGCTTACACTGGTTGCAGAGGAGCTGAAGTTGCTGGGTGGAGAAGTGGTGTTCGAAAAGCGCCGGCCTAGCGCTTTTGCAATGACTGACCTGGCGGACAATCTGCGCTCCAGCGGCGCCACCGGCGTGGTAGTCACTGGGATGAAAACGCAATACTGCGTCGACAGCACCTGCCGTGCCGCGCGTGATCTTGGCTTCGATGCGGTGCTTATCGCAGACGGTCATACCTGTTCTGATACGCCCTTGATGAAAGCCGAGGCCATCGTGGCTCATCACAATGCCACGCTCAACGGGCCGTTCTGCCAGTTGGTTCAGGCTGAGGACTGGAGCTTTTAACAGAGCCTGACGACGGGGAGGTCAACAGGGCCGGGCTTCGGAACTTTCCTGCAAGATGCCGCGCTGTCGGTGAACTGGCGCACCCCAACCAACAAGCCTAGCCTTCCCCTGTCGCTGCAAAATCAGCGACCGGGTTTAGCAGCTCGGTTGATATCAAGGCCTGCAAAGCCACCATCCGTTCGAGCGATGCTTTCAGCATCCGCTGGTTCGTATCATGGCGGCTGTGCGTGGGGCACTTTCGGGTGCGCCGGGTTCCTTGATTCCTGGTCTGCTAACCCGCGCACGGTCGCCACCCTATAAAAAGGGCGAGAAGCCTCAACGCCCACCTCGCCCGCTGGAATCCCCTAGCACTTCCCATTACCCTGACGGCCTTTATCAGACAATCGGAAGTCAGATACCCGTGCTCAAGCCTTTCGCCGTCATCGCCCTCGCCTTCATCCCTTCATTCGCCACCGCTGCCGAGCTGGATGGGGTCTGGCAAGGCACCTTGGGCAAGTCCGCTATCACCGTCTGTTTCAACGGCGCCGACGGGGAGCATGGCAGTTATTACTACCAGCGCATCCGTACACCGATTCAACTGACCCAGGCCAACGACAACGCCCCTTGGGTGGAGGAAGGCAACACCGGTTTCTGGGCCCTGCAAAAACCTCAGGCCGATACCCTTTCGGGTGCCTGGAGCAAAATCGATGGCGGTACGCCGCTGCCACTGGCCCTGCGTCGCATCGGCACGGACGGCTGCGGCAGCGATGCCTATAACGCGCCCATGGAAGCCGCGCCGCTGCCGATCAAGACTGAGAAGAAGACTTTCCACAACCATCCCTACTTGCTCAAGACCCAAGGCCCCCGCGTCACGCTCAAGCTGGAGGGTGACAGCCCGGCGGTGCAGAAGATCAACCAGCAACTCGCCGCTCTGGCCGTCAATGACGAAGATCTAACCGACTATTTTTATGAGCGGCGTGAATACCTGGGTCGAAACGGCTCGGTCTATACCAGTGAGATCGAGGTTGAGCCCGCCTATTGGTCATCGCAATTTCTCACCGTGCGGTTCTACCGCTGGGCCGCAGGCCAGGGCGCCATGGGCATCAGTTGGGGCCTGCACTCCTGGAACCTGCAAACCGGGGAGAGTGTGGACCCATGGACCTGGCTCGGCGGCCATCAGCAATGGCATGACGCCTATTCCGGCCATTTGAAGCTGCCGGCCGCCTTCAGCACTTGGCTGGCCAAGCAAACCACTACCGACGAGGGTTGCCCGGCGATCACCGATTACTCCAACTTTCACCTCAGCTTCAACACCCAGGGCCTGCAACTCTCGACACCGGCCAATGGTGACGGTTGCGACAACGACTTGGCCTTCACCTGGGAGCAGTTGGAGCCGGTGCTGACCGAACAAGGCAAAGCGGCAGTGCCCAGCTTGAAAATGCCCTGACGCGCCCGAGAAAAACCCCGCAGCCGTTCACCAAAGGTTAAGAATCGCGCTCGTATACTCCCTGACTACCCATGACCGGTCGCCCGATCGGTCTCATGCCCCGGTAGCCAGATTCCATGACGCGTCCCGCTCCCCTGCTGCTCCTGCTTGCTGGTCTGTTGTTCTTCTTCGCCCTTGGCAACCACGAGCTGCAAGGTTCCACCGAAGCCCGGGTGTCCGGGATCGCCATGGCGATGCACTTGGACAATGACTGGGTGGTGCCGCGCCTGTTTCGCGAACCCTTCCTGGAAAAACCGCCCCTGAGTCTGTGGCTGGATGCCGGTGCGATTCGCGTGTTCGGCGCCAGCACCGGGGCGGTGCGTCTGGCGTCGGCGTTTGCCGGGTTGTTCAGCGTGATGCTGTTGTACGGGATGCTGCGTCGCTTCGGGCGGCCGCAGACGCTGGCGTTCAGTGCCGCACTGATTCTGGCGACCATGGCCAGTTACTGGGGCAATGTGCGAGGTGTGGGTGAGGATTCGTTGCTCAGCCTCGGTGTGACCGCGGCATTGTTGGGGTTTTACCAGGCTGTGCGGCCCGAGCGCGACAGCTCCAGTGTGTGGGCGTGGGCGTTGTTTACCGCTGGCATGGTCATCGCCACCCTGAGCAAGGGTGTGTTGGGCCTGGCGCTGCCGGGGATCGTGATCTTTGTGTACCTGCTCAGTACCAGTCTGATGGATAAACGCCTGCGCATCGGCGACTGGCTCAAGCCGGCACTGTTCACGCTGCTGGCCTTGGTGCCGCTGTTGATCTGGCTGGGGTTTCTGTTTCAGCGCGGTGGGATGCAGGCGGTGGGCGAGGTGTTGTGGACCAATAGCGTCGGGCGCTTCAGCGGTTCGTTCGTCGAAGCCGGGCATTACGAACCGTTCTACTATTACCTCGCGAAACTGCCCGAGGCCTTCCTGCCCTGGAATATCCTGGTGTACCTGGGCTTGTGGCATTTCCGCAAAAGCCTGGTGCGCAACCGCTACCGCCTGTTTTTCAGCGTGTGGCTGGTGGCGCAGTTCACCCTGCTGACCCTGGCTTCCAGCAAACGCACGGTGTATTTGATGGCGCTGACGCCAGCCGCGGCGGTGTTGGCCGCCGAATATGCGCGGGTGCTGTTGGAGTGGGCCAAAGACCACAGGCCGGCGCTGTACCGCTACCACCGGCAGATCATCGGCGGGGTTTTCACCCTGGCCATCGCCTGCTACCTGAGCGCAGCGTTCTGGTTTGCACCAAAAGCCGATGTGCGCCAATCATTCGTGCCGGTGATCAGCCAGGTCCAGACCCTGCAAGACGAAGGCCGAACGGTGGCGATGTTTCAGCCCAACGAGCGGATCGCCGGCGCCAGCGTGTTCTACCTGCAAGCCTACCTGCCGATCCTCAAGACCGAACCCGAGTTGCGCGCCTTCCTCACCGCCAAGCCCGGCAACGTTGCGCTGACGGACCACACCGACCGACTGAAAGAGCCGGTCACGGTGATCAAGCAAATGGCGATCAACCGCCAGCCTTACTACTTCGTCGAGCAGTAAGGCCGGCGCGGGGCATCAGTGCTTGGTGAGCTTGTCCAGGTAGCCCATGGCAAACGCCGAGACCACGAAGGTCATGTGGATGATCACGTACCACATCAGGTGTTGCGGATCGACGTTCTTGGCGTCCATGAAGATGCGCAGCAGGTGGATGGAGGAAATCGCCACGATGGAGGCCGCCACTTTCATCTTCAGCGACGAAGAGTCCATGGTGCCCAGCCAGTTGAGCTTTTCCTTGTTTTCATCGATATCCAGTTGCGAGACGAAGTTCTCGTAGCCGGAAATCATCACCATCACCAGCAAGCCGCCAACCAGGGCCATGTCGATCAACGACAGCAGCAACAGGATCACTTCCGCTTCCAACATGGTGAAGATGTTGGGAATCACGTGAATGATTTCCTGGAAGAACTTCAGCGCCAGGATCAGCAAGCCCAGGGACAGCCCCAGATAGATCGGCGCCAGCAGCCAACGCGAGGCGTACATCGTATTTTCGATAAAGCGTTCCATTGAATCTCACACAGCTTGGCTAAAAATGGCGCCGAGTATACCAGCCGCCACCCGGCCCCTGTCACCGCGAGAAAACTGACCCAAGTGGCATCTGTAAGAGAATTTTTCTGCTAGTGTCGAGGCCATTAACTCGGCTCGATGATGTCGGACAGGAAAACTCAGATGATGGATGTGCGATCCCCTTTGGCCACTCTCGGCCTGTGTGCGGCGTTGCTGATGGCCAGCGGCTGCTCCCCCAAAGAAGAGCAGAAGCAGGCGACCCTCGAAGAGAAAACCGCGAAGTTCGAACAGTCCCTGGACACCATCCAGGACCCCAAGCTGCGCGATGCCATCGCGGATCTGGGCGGCTCGCTGCTGTTGCTGGAGCGTGCGCGCCTCAAGCTCGCCACCAAGCCCATCGAGGCCGAGTACGGCGAAGACACCCTGGCCTTGCTCAAGCACTACCCCACGCCCCAGGCACTGGTGGATACCTATATCAATGGCCTGTTCGTGCTGCGCAAAAGCTCTCATTCGGACTATCTGACGGATTTACAACCGGTCTTCCCGTTCAATTTCAACGCCCCTGACCAGTTCCCCTTCCCCCATGGCCTGGAATGGCAGTCGGTGACACTGAGCAACAACAAAGTCATTCCCTTCCAGCCGGAATGGTCGGAAACCGACCCGGGCATCCAATTGAGCCCCAGCAGCTCCAACCTCACCAACCCCGATGACCTGACGGTGACCTACCCGTTTATCGAAGGCATCGAGACGGAAAACAAAAGCCAGCCGCAGCCCGTCAGCCTCAAGGGCGCGGTTGAAGTGATCACACCGGGCAAGGTGCTGACCTTCGACCTGAGCAAAAAGGACGTGGGCCATAAACGCACCGAGGGCAACATCACCCTCAACCTGCTGACGCTGGAAAAGAACTACGCCGAGATCGAGCTGACCAACAGCGCCCCCCTGGCCGCAGACGTGGGCGACGAATCACCGAACCCTTTGCTGGTGCAAGCGCGGGACACTACCGGGCAATTTCTGACCCGTTCGGGCTCGATCAACGAGAGTGCCGCGCAAGTGGCGTTCTACGAGAAGCAACTGGCTGAAATGCACAAGCAAAAAGCCTGGTCCGACGCCTTCGAGAAACAGCTCACCGATGAGCAAAAAGCCTTCGAACACAAACAAACCAGCCATTACGCCAAGGTGTATTTCAACGGGCTGATCGACAACCTGCAGGTCAATGTCCTGGATTTCTCCCAGGCCACGGTTACCCACAGAGACCTGGATCTGCCGGTATTACGCTTCGACAGGAACAGCCTGCAAACCACGGTGCAGGCCCTGCCGATGCCGGTCACGGTGTATGACGACGACGCCGCCAGCTGGCTCAAAGATGCCTCGATGACCGAGGACCAACTCAAAAGCAGCGTGACCATCAGCCAATCGACCGACGACGCCAGCGCCGCGAAAATCGTGTTTGACCACCCTTTCACCTTCAACGACGACCTGGTCGGCGCCGAGCGTAACAACAGTGATGCGCCTATCACCTTCTTCACCGCCGACGACAAGGGCGAGCGCGGCGAGCCCATCGAGCTGCCGACCGAGGCTTTCGAGCTGAACGCAGTAAACGGCACACTGACTTACGACCTTAATCTGTTCCCGGAGACCCCGGCGTTTGTGGTGGGCTCGGTGCCGCTGTTCCTGGCAACTATCGAGAAAGCCGTGATTGATGTCGCCAAGCTGCCCAAGGGCCTGTCGCTGAAGGACAACGCGCTGATCGTCGATCAAAAGGACTTCCCCTCCGACAGCTGGCGCTTCTACGCCAAGGACGCCAGCGGCAATTACCTCAAGGAAATCCTCAATGTCAGCCACCGCGCCGAGGAGTACGGCACCGCGCTGTTCGACGTGCATTACTTCTACGGCCAGCCGACTACGCTGGAGAGTTACCAGCGCACCGACCTGAACACCGTGCAGTACGGCTTCGAGGTCAAGCTGGACAAACCAGAGAGCAAATAGCCGGCGCTAAAGGGCCAACTGCTCCTGGCCGCCATTGAGTTGGCGCAGATGGGCTTGCAGGTGCAGGCACCAGATCTGCGGCTCGTCCATTTGCTCGTAGCCATGCAAGGTCAGGCTATCAACGATGGTGCCCAGCATTCTTTCGGCCACGAAGGGACCATGGAACGGGCCCTGGGATTTGATGGTGGAAGGCTGCTCGCCCGACATCCCGGCGGCAAACAATAGCGTCCACATGCCGTTATCCCCGGCGAGGGGGCGAATGGAGCATTCGATACGGGTGACCAGGCCCAAGCACTGGCGGGTAAGGCAAAGGTTGCGCGACATGGCGGCGCCCCTCGGTAGATCGGTGTTCAGCCCCAGCGCAGGGCGAGGCTGTTTCTATCCTGCGACTCCTGTGGATATCCCTGACTCTGAGAATAGAAGAAAAACACCACAAACCAAGGTTGTAGGGACCAACGGGCGTCGGTCCCCGAGAATGGAGTCAATTTTGTGGCATAAACAATTCTAAATGTGGGAGGGGGCTTGCTCCCGATTGCGGTGTGCCAGTCTAAGTAATTTTGACTGACCCACTGCTATCGGGAGCAAGCCCCCTCCCACATTTGATTCCCATTGAGCTTCAGGGATCAGCTTGGCTTGGCTTCTGCCAACGCCTGCTGCGCCAGCTCTTTCTCCGCCTCCTTCAGATCTTCCTCGCTGATCATCTCGGCAATCGCGCGCAAACGCTCCACCACCCGCGCATTCACGGTGCCTTCCGGAAATTGCCCCTCGGCGTCCGGCTCACCGGCATCCTCGCCCACCAACAGGCTCAGCGCCTCATCGGCCTGGCGTACCGCATAGATGTGGAATTGCCCGGCGCGCACGGCCTGCAGCACCTTCTCGTCGAGCATCAACGTCGCGACGTTGGCCTGAGGGATGATCGCACCCTGCTCACCGGTCAGCCCGCGTGCTTCGCAAAGGCGGAAGAAACCTTCGATCTTCTCGTTGACCCCGCCCACCGCCTGCACTTCACCAAACTGGTTGATCGAGCCGGTGATGGCAAAGCACTGCTTGAGTGGCGTCTTCGACAAGGCCGAAATCAAGGTGCATGCCTCGCCCAGGGACGCACTGTCGCCGTCCACATAACCGTAGGACTGCTCCAGGGCGATACTCGCGGAGATCGCCAGCGGGAATTCCTGAGCATAACGGCTGCCCAGGTAACCGGTGAGGATCATGACGCCCTTGGAGTGAATCGGCTGGCCGAGGTTGACTTCACGCTCGATGTCGACAATACCGCTGCCCCCCGGGTACACCGTGGCGGAAATCCGCGCCGGTACGCCGAATGCCGAGTCGCCGACCTCCAGCACCGTCAACCCGTTGCACTTGCCCACAGCGGCGCCGGCGGTGTCGATCAGGATGACGCCGGCGAGCATGTCGTCGAGAATCCGCGCCGACACGCGACCGGTGCGTGTGGCTTTGGCCTTGAGGGCGCGCTCGATATGCCCGGCATCGGTCATTTCGTCGCCGGCCAGGTGGCGAATGAAGTCCGCCTCGCTGACCAACTGGAACAGGTCGCCAATACGCGCCGACAAGCGGCCCTGATGTTCGGCCAGGCGTGCGCTGTAAGTCGCCAGGCGCGCGACCGCATCCGAGGTCAGCGGCGCCATGCCTTCTTCCGAAGTACGAGTTTTGAGCAACTGGGCGAACTGCTCCAGGCTCTCGTCGACCATCGGGATGTCTTCGTCGAAGTCCACCAGTACGCGGAACATCTCCTGGAAGTCCGGGTCGGCGTCTTGCAGCGCGTAATACAACTGGCGCGAGCCGATGATGATCACCTTGACCTGCAACGGGATCATTTGCGGGTTGAGGGTCACGGTGGCCAGGCGGCCCAGTTCGCCCAGGGGCGACTCCATCTTCAGCTTGCGAGATTGCAGGGAACGCTTGAGCGCATCCCATACAAACGGCTCGCTGAGCATTTTTTCGGCTTCCAGAATCAAAAACCCGCCATTGGCGCGGTGCAAGGCGCCCGGACGCAACTGACGATAGGTGGTGTAAAGCGCGCCCTGGTCGGTGCTGTATTCGATACGGCCGAACAGGTTGTCGTAGGTCGGGTGGGGTTCAAACACCACTGGCGCACCACCGTTGACCGGGTGACCCACCACCAGGCTCGGGCAGTACTGCTCTTCAAGCAGCTTGCGCGCCTGGGCGTCGGTCTTGGCGTCGTCCACCAGTTGCTCGACCACGGTTTTAAGCAGGTACACCTGCATCGCTTGCAGGTAGCCGCAAACGCCGGCGTTTTCTGCATACTTTTCCGACAACGGTGCCAGCAACGGCTGCAGGGCCAGGGTGATGGTTTCTTCGTTGAACTGGCGCAGCTGGTTGTTGGACTCGCGCTTCCACTGCGGCAGGCTGGCCAACTCTTCGTTGAGGCGCTCTTCCAGCTCGGAAATATCGTTATGGAAACGCTCGCGATCGGCTTCCGGCAATTGCGAAAACTCGGCTTCGTCCAGCGCCTTGCCGTCGAGCATCGGCGTAAAGGCGATGTTGGAGCTGTCGCGGTACAGCGCCACGTCTTTTTCCAGCGCCAGGCGTTCGATCACATCCAGCGCCTTGTCGTAGCGCTGATTGAAGGCCCGGTCGATGGCGCTTTTGCGCTGTTGATAAGTGGGGTGTTCAAACACTGCCGGAAAGGTGGCTACGAGGTTGTCGACCAACCCGTTGATATCGGCGATAAACGCCGCGGCGCCGCCCCCTGGCAATTCCAGGGCGCGGGGCTCGCGTGGCTCATCGAAATTATTCACATAGACCCAGTCCGCCGGGGTCTGCAGGCGTTTGCCTTCGGCTTTGAGGTAGCGTTTGACGAACGAAAAGCGGCCGGTGCCGGGCTCGCCCATCACAAACACGTTGTAACCGGGGCGTGGCATGGCCACGCCGAACTGCAAGGCTTCAACCGCACGTTCCTGGCCAAGCACACCGCGAAAGGGCTCCAAATCATTGGTGGTCGAGAAGCTGAACTGTTCAGCGGAGAAAGGGCGAGTCAGCGCTTCGGGCGCTAGACGCAAGCTGGCAGCAACAGGATCAGGCATCGGGCTTCCTTACATCAGGCGGGGCAGATGGGGGCATTCTGGCTCCGGGTTGAGCGCTCTGGCAAGGCGCGCTTTCGGGAAAGCATAGCCACCGCACGCGTCCTACAAAAAAATCGCCCGAGACTGAATGTTTATAAAAAAACACGGAACCCTAGGAACGTGCCTAAACTCCAAACTGCGCGGGTTGGACTAATAACTGGCCCCTAGGGTGCTGAGAAGCACCTGAACCCTTGTCCATTGGTTTGCACACAAAGAGAACAAAGCTATGAAACGGATCCTTCTTGGTACTCTCTTCACCGTCGTCTCCCTCAATGCAATGGCAGAAGCACCAGGTGGCCCGAA
Source organism: Pseudomonas sp. B329 (assembly GCF_023127835.1). NCBI lineage: Bacteria > Pseudomonadati > Pseudomonadota > Gammaproteobacteria > Pseudomonadales > Pseudomonadaceae > Pseudomonas > Pseudomonas sp. B329. Next base: position 100,737 of record NZ_SPKP01000021.1, read on the forward strand.
CTGCGGTTGGGGCAACATGTTGTTCGAAGGCCAGCGCGGTACTCCGGCTCACTTCCTCGCTTCCACCACCAACGGCACCTCGGGTAACGCCACCTTCGGCATGACCTCGGGCACCAATGGTTGCAGCACCAACAGCGCCCTGACCTACGGCGGCAAGTCCTGGATTGCCATGAATGGCATGATGAACGAGCTGTCCGAAGACATGGCCAAAGGCAACGGCGAAGCACTGACCACCTATGCCGTGGTACTGGGTGTTGCCCCGGAAGACCGCGATCACTTCGCGGCCGTGACCCACGAGCACTTCCAGCAGATCTTCAGCAAGGCTGACGTGACCGCTGACGACGTGCACAACAACACCATTGCTGTACTGAAAAGCGATGCCCGTCTGGCGAAATACGCAACCCAGGCTTAAGCTCGACCTGCCCGCGCCTTTCGAGGCGCGGGTTTTATTTTTTCGACCCGCCCACCTTGGGTCTTTTTTTCCGTCCGACTTAAGTAGCCCCCATGCTCAAACGCCTCGCTTGCCTGGCTCTCTTCGCCTGCGCCCCGCTGCATGCGGCACCGCACCTCGACGATCAACGTTTGCAGCAACTGGCCAATGATCCGTTCTGGCTGTCGCTGGGGCATTACGAAGCCGGCAAGATCAGTGGCTGGCGCAGCTATGTCAGCGACAAGAAATTCTTCCTCGCCGCCGACGGCGCCCATCACCCGGACGCCGAACTCAAGGCCACCGTGCAAGCGCTGTATGCACCGGCCAGCCTGGGTGAGAAGCACGCCCAGTGTGTGTACCCCGCACGTACCCGCTGGCTCAAGGATCAGTTGCACCTGACTGACCTGCCCGCCCTGGACTGCAAAGAATTCACCCAATGGTTCAAGGACGTCGCCCCCCATAGCGCGGTGATGATCTTCCCCGCGGCCTATCTCAACAGCCCGTCGTCGATGTTCGGCCACACCCTGCTGCGCATCGACCAGGCCGACGTGCAAAGCAACAACACTGCGCTGCTCAGCTATGCCATCAACTTCGGTGCCTATATCGAAGGCTCCGACAACAGCATTCTGTATGCCTGGAAGGGCCTGATGGGCGGCTACCCCGGCCTGTTCGCCCTGGTGCCCTATCAGGAGAAACTCTCCGAATACCGCAGCCTGGAAAACCGCGACCTGTGGGAATACCGCCTGAACCTAACCGAGGTCGAGACCAAGCGCATGGTCGAGCACGTGTGGGAGCTCAAGCAGATCCAGTTCGACTATTTCTTCTTCGACGAAAACTGCTCCTATCGCCTGCTGGAACTGCTGCAAGTGGCCCGCCCCGGCCTGCGCCTGACCGAGCAATTCCCGCTCACCGCGATCCCTACCGACACGGTCAAGGCCGTCAAGGAAGCGGGCTTGGTGGAGAAGATCGACTATCGGCCCTCCCGTGAACGCGAGTTGCTCGAACGCGCTAAACCTTTGGATAGTGATGAGCAGCAATGGGTACTGAAAATCAGCGACGATCAGAAGCAACTGCAAGAGCCGGCCTTCAAGGCTCTGGCGCGTGATCGCCAGGCACTGATTGTGGATGCCGCCTATCGCCTTGGCCGCTACCGCGCCAACGGCCTGGAGCGTGACACCGCACGCTCCCAACGTAGCTTCGAACTGCTGCGCGCGATCAACCAGAACCCTGCGCCAGACCTCAAGATCACGCCGCCTGGTTTGCCGGAAAACGGCCACCAGTCACGCACCTGGCAAGCCGGCATCGGCACCCGTGGCGACAAAGCCTTTGGTGAATATGGCCTGCGCATGGCCTATCACGACCTTAACGACAACGCCGAAGGCTTCCCCCTCGGCGCCCAAATCGAAATCCTGCAAATGAAACTGCGCCAGTACGAAGGCAATCACTGGCAGTTGCAGCAACTGGACCTGGCCACCATCCGCTCGCTGACGCCGCGTAACGCGCTGCTGCAACCCTGGTCATGGCAAGTGACTGGCGGCCTGGAACGGGTACCGGGCAAGCACGACGACGAAACCCTGGTCGCCCACGTCAACGGCGGCGCCGGCGGCACCTGGCAACTGAGCGACGACACGCTCGGCTTCGCCCTTGGCACCGTGCGCGTGGAACACAACAACGATTTCAGCGAAGCCATCTCGCCCGCCGCCGGCTTCAACACCGGCGTGCTGTGGAAAAACCCACTGGGCAACCTGAGCCTGGAAGCCAAGGGGGATTTCTTTACCAATGGTGAAGTGCGGCGCAGCATCAGCCTCAACCAGCAGTGGGAACTGTCGCGCAACCTGGGCCTGCGCCTGAGTGCGCAGCGTGAATACAGCCACTTATCCACGCCCGTGAATGAAGTGATGCTTGAAGTGAAGTGGTACCACTACTGACATAGGCCTGGCGAAGATCAAAATGTGGGAGGGGGCTTGCTCCCGATGGCAGAGTGTCAGTCACCGAATACGAGGCTGAAACAACGCTATCGCGGGCAAGCCCGCTCCCACACTTGACCGCATGCTTTCAAAACCATCGCGTTGCCTGTCCAATAGGAGCTCTATCAACATGGCCGTTAATTGCACCACCCTCGAAGAAGTCCGCGAAAACATCGACCACCTTGACCAACAAATCGTCACCCTGCTCGCCGAGCGAGGCCACTACGTATCTCAAGCAGCGCGCTTCAAAAAAGATTCGGATAGCGTCAAGGCGCCGCAACGAGTTGAACAGGTGATCGCCAAGGTGCGGGGGTTGTCCGAGGTAGTAGGCGCTAACCCAGAGGTAACTGAGCAGGTGTATCGCGCGATGATTGCGGCGTTTATCCAGCAGGAGTTGGCTGAACATGCCGCTCTGACGGTCAACGAGGCCTTTTAACCCAACACATTTCTCACCGCCCTTTCACACCGCCCCCACAAATCACTGACTAGACTCCCCTTATCAGCCGTGAATCGGCCAGGGAGTACGCCATGTGGCGGTATGCGGTAATGCTGTGTGCAATGGTGTGTTTGTCAGGCTGCCAATCCACTCACCAAGAGTTGCTGGCCAAGGGTTATCCACCCGCCTTTGCCGATGGCTTTGACGACGGTTGCAGCAGCGGTCGCCAGGCCGCTGGGGTGATTACCGGGGAGTTTCGCAAGAACGTTCCACGCTATTTGAAAGACCGGCAATACGCCGAAGGCTGGGAAGACGGGTTTCGCCAGTGCAAAGCCATGCGTGAGAACGAAGAACTGCGCGACTACCAGGAAAACCGCAACAACGACCGCGAGCGCGAGTGGCAGCAGGAAAAAGACCGCGATGCGGCCAAGGCGTATCGCTCGCAATAGGTCGTTTGCAGACATCCATCGAAACTAAAGCACGGCAAACATGGCCCAAATGCCATAGAGGGAGAACACCATGAGCCGAGCTTTTGTAAATGAAGACAACGCCGCCGCCCAGGCCGACCAGCCGGTGGAGCGTCAGGTCAGCGAACAGCCCAACCGCCTGACCGCGCAAGGGTTGGCGCAGTTGCAAGCCAAGGTGGCGCAATTGCAGCTTGAGTACAGCGCCGAGTCCGCCAAAGGTGAGCAGGCCGATAAGCAGCGCCAGGCGGATCTTGAGCGGGACCTGCGTTACTTCAACCAGCGGGTGCAAAGCGCTCAGGTGGTCGCGCCGGCGACAGCCACCGACAAGGTGCAGATCGGCAGCTGGGTCACATTCGCCAATGAGCAGGACGAGCAACAGCGCATTCAATTGGTAGGTGAGGATCAAGCCGACGCCAACGCCGGTTTGATCAACTGGGGCTCGCCTCTGGGCCGCGCCTTGTTGGGGGCCCAGGTGGGCGACGAGGTGCTGTGGCAGCGTCCCGTCGGCGATCAGTTGATCGAAGTGCTGCGCATCGAACCCGAGGCCTAGACGATACCCTGGGCCAGCATCGCGTCAGCCACTTTCACGAAGCCTGCGATGTTGGCGCCCTTGACGTAGTTGACCCGGCCGTTTTCCTCACCGTAATGCACGCAGGCATGGTGAATCGACTGCATGATGTTGTGCAGTTTGCTGTCCACTTCCCCGGCGGTCCACAGCAGGCGCATGGCGTTCTGCGACATTTCCAGGCCGCTCACTGCCACACCGCCGGCGTTGGACGCCTTGCCAGGCGCAAACAGGATGCCCGCGTCGATGAAGATATCCACAGCCTCCAGGGTGGTCGGCATGTTGGCGCCTTCGGCCACGCAGATGCAGCCGTTGCGCAACAGCGTGCGTGCGGCTTGGGCGTCGAGTTCGTTCTGGGTGGCGCATGGCAGCGCGATATCGCACGCCAGCTCCCAAGGGGTTTGGCCTTTGCGGAATTCCAGGCCGAAACGTTCAGCCAGTTCACTGATACGCCCGCGCTGTACATTTTTCAGCTCCAGCAGGGCCGACCATTGTTCTTCGGTCAAACCACTTTCGGCGTACAGGGTGCCTTCGGAGTCCGACAGGGAAACCACCTTGCCGCCCAGGTCCATGACCTTGCGCGCCGCGTATTGCGCCACGTTGCCGGAGCCGGACACCGCCACCCGCTTGCCTTCGACCCGCTGACCTTGGCGCTTGAGCATTTCCTCGGCGAAATACACACAGCCGAAACCGGTGGCTTCCGGACGAATCAGGCTGCCGCCATAAGTCATGCCTTTGCCGGTCAGCACTGAAGTGAATTGATTGCTCAGGCGCTTGTACTGGCCGAACAGAAAGCCGATTTCCCGTGCGCCCACACCGATATCTCCGGCCGGCACGTCGACGTCCGCACCGATGTGGCGGTACAGCTCGCTCATGAACGCCTGGCAGAAGCGCATCACTTCGGCATCGCTCTTGCCCTTGGGGTCGAAGTCCGAGCCGCCTTTGCCGCCGCCCATGGGCAGCGAGGTCAGGGAGTTTTTGAAGGTCTGCTCGAAGGCGAGGAACTTCAGCACGCCCAGGTTGACCGAAGGGTGAAAGCGCAAGCCACCTTTGTACGGGCCGATGGCGCTGTTCATCTGGATACGGAAACCGCGGTTTACCTGAACCTTGCCGTGATCATCCACCCACGACACCCGGAAGGTGATGGCGCGTTCCGGTTCGCAAATGCGCTCCAGAATGCCCGAGGTCAGGTAGTGGGGGTTGGCTTCAAGAAAGGGCCACAGGCTGCGCAGGACTTCTTCTACAGCCTGGTGGAATTCCGGCTGGTCGGGGTCGCGTTTCTTGAGGCGGGCCAGGAAGGATTCGACGGATTCGATCATGAAAAGTCTCGGCAAATTGATTGTTGTTAAACAGAGAATGAGCCGGACTTTATCAATTCATTTCGCACCGTGACAGGGCAAAATGTCGCTTTTGTGAATTTAAATGGTGCATTGGATATAAATAATCAGGATTTTTGCCCTCTAACAGGGATTTCAACGCGAGATATGCACCAATAGTTAAACCGCTATCGCAGGCAAGCCAGCTCCCACATTGGACCGTGTCGTAGCAGAGGTACTCGATCTAATGTGGGAGCTGACTTGCCTGCGATGAAGTCGCCTCGGTCCACCTGAACAGCGCCAAAAAAAAAACGGAGCCCGAAGGCTCCGCTTTTTTCAAACCAGCCCGAATCAGGCCAGTTTTTTGTGACGCACACGGTGCGGCTGGGCAGCTGCTTCGCCCAAGCGCTTTTTACGGTCTGCTTCGTACTCGGTGTAGTTACCTTCGAAGAACACCGCCTGGGAGTCATCTTCGTACGCCAGGATGTGGGTCGCGACGCGGTCAAGGAACCACCGATCGTGAGAGATCACAATGGCGGCGCCCGGGAAGTCCAGCAGGGCTTCTTCCAGGGAACGCAGGGTTTCAACGTCGAGGTCGTTGGACGGTTCGTCGAGCAGCAACACGTTGCCGCCCTCTTTCAAGGTCAGGGCCAGGTGCAAGCGACCACGCTCACCACCGGACAGGTCCTTGACGAACTTCTGCTGATCGCCGCCCTTGAAGTTGAAACGGCCGACATAGGTGCGCGACGGGATTTCATAGTTGCCGATACGGATCTGGTCGGAGCCGTCGGAGATCTGCTGGAATACAGTCTTGCTGCCGTCGAGGTCGTCGCGGCTCTGGTCTACACAGGCCAGTTGCACGGTGTCGCCGATCTCGATGCTGCCGGAGTCCGGCGTTTCCTTGCCCATCAACATGCGGAACAGCGTGGACTTACCCGCACCGTTACCACCAATGACGCCGACGATCGCGCCTTTTGGCATGGAGAACGACAGGTTGTCGATCAGCACGCGGTCGCCATAGCCCTTGGATACGTTCTTGAACTCGATGACCTTGTCACCCAGGCGCGGACCGGCCGGGATGTAGATCTCGTTGGTTTCGCTGCGCTTCTGGAATTCCTGCGACTGCATTTCTTCAAAGCGTTGCAGACGGGCCTTGGATTTGGACTGGCGGGCCTTGGCGCCTTTGCGCACCCACTCCAGCTCTTCCTTCATGGCTTTTTCGTGGGCCGATTGCTGCTTGGATTCGGCGGCCAGACGGTCGGACTTGGCTTCCAGCCAACCGGAGTAGTTGCCCTCGTAAGGGATACCGGCGCCGCGGTCGAGCTCGAGGATCCAGCCGGCAACGTTGTCCAGGAAGTACCGGTCGTGCGTGATTGCAACCACGGTGCCCGGGAAATCGTGCAGGAAGTGCTCCAGCCAGGCGACGGAATCGGCGTCCAGGTGGTTGGTCGGTTCGTCGAGCAGCAGCATATCGGGAGCCGACAGCAGCAGGCGGCACAGGGCCACACGACGTTTTTCACCACCAGACAGGTGCTCGACCTTGGCGTCCCACGCCGGCAGGCGCAGCGCATCGGCGGCGACTTCCAGTTGGCGCTCCAGGTTGTGACCGTCGCCAGCCTGCAGGATGGCTTCGAGCTTGGCCTGCTCGGCGGCCAGCTTGTCGAAGTCGGCATCCGGTTCGGCGTAGGCGGCATACACCTCGTCGAGGCGCGCCTGGGCGTCCTTGATCACGCTGACGGCCTCTTCAACCACTTCGCGCACGGTCTTGGTCGGATCCAGGATCGGCTCTTGCGGCAGGTAACCGATATTCAGGTCCGGCATCGGGCGGGCTTCGCCTTCGAACTCGGTATCGACGCCGGCCATGATTTTCAGCAGCGTGGACTTACCCGAGCCGTTGAGGCCGAGCACGCCGATCTTGGCGCCTGGGAAGAAGGACAACGAAATGTTTTTCAGGATTTCCCGCTTCGGCGGAACAACTTTTCCCAGCCGATGCATGGTGAAGACGTATTGAGCCATGGTGAACCTAGCGTCAGTGACTGATGAATTAAGCGGACGAAGCCCGTGCCAGGCCATGCGCCGCGCGGGCCTTTGACTATCATCAATGCCTGCGTGGGGAAAAAGCCTGAATGTCTGGGGCTGGAACGCCCCCGCGTAACCGGCAAAGCTACCTGAATGCGCTGGGGCAGTCCAGCCAGGGAGGACTGGCACTTTGCCACAACTCAAGGCATGCTAGCCGCCCTCCGGGCGTCCGGCTTATAGTGCACGTCGCGCGCCAGTCCAGCCAACCGCAGGATCACAGCTTGTCCAAAGTCACGCCGCCCACTCCCTTGCGCGCCGCTCATATTGCGCCGGGAGCGCCCCTGCACGGTACCTTGAAGGGCGCATTGGCGACGCTTGTGCTGATGTTGCTCGCGTTATTGTTCTGGCAACTGCTTGACCAGTTGCAGCAAAACCAGAAAAACCAGCAGCAATACACCATCGACTACAGTGCCGACCTGGCCGAGCAGATCAGCCAGAGCATGGCACTGAGCGCGCAGATCGCCCTGAACCTGTTGCCGATTGTCGAGCCGCCGCGCAATGCCGAACAGCAGCAGGCCCTGATGCGCACCTTGCAACGCTCGTTGCCGGACCTGCGCAGCTTCGCCCTGCTCGCCCCCAGCGGCGCGCTGATCAGCGACACTGCCGAAGGCAGCCAAGACAGTGCCCTGCTCGAAGACCTGGTCAAACGCAGTCACGCCCAGTCCTACTACCTGAGCAACGACAATGACGGCACGGTCATCTATCTGTTGCTGCACCAACCCAGCGGTGGCTCCAAGGTGTACTGGGCCCTGCGCCTGGCGCCCAATTATCTGGCCAACCTCACGCGCCAGGATGTCCAGGGTCAACGCCCGATGTGGGCGATCGAGAACAGCCTGAACCATCGTGTGGTCAGCCGTGACAGCGGTATGCCGGCGCAGTGGTCCGGCGCCCTGACGCCGGAAGAATTGAACCGCAGCGTGCTGGTCACGCCGTTGAGCAAAAGCGATTGGCAACTGCGCGGCCTGTTTGACCGCAGTGCGGTGCTGGAACAACTGCTGCCGGCCTTTATCGGCAAGTGCTTGCTGGGCCTGGCGTTTTCGCTGATCCCGGTGATCGTGCTGCTCAACATGCGCCGCCGCCAACGCCAGGTGAATGAAGGCCGGCGACGCTACCAGGACATCTTCGAAGGCACGGGCGTGGCCTTGTGCGTTCTGGACCTGTCGGGGCTTAAGGCGTTTTGCAACAAGACCCAGGTGCAAAGCCGCGAGCAGTTGCACGCCTGGTTGCAGGCCAACCCCGCCGAGCGCAAGCAACTGCTCAGGGAGTTGCGCGTCACCGAGGTCAACCAGATGGCCGTGCGCCTGCTCAACGTCGCGTCCTGCGAGCAGGCGTGGGAACGCCTGATCGATGATTGCCCGCGCAATGCCACGTCCATCGGCTATCAGGTGCTGGAAGCCGTATTGACCCGGCAAAAACAGCTGGAGCTGGAAATCCAGCTCAACGACGTGGCCGGCAACGAACAGTACCTGTGGCTGGTGATGCGTTTGCCGGAGCAGCAGGATGACGTCAAGGCCGTGATCCTCAGCATCAGCGACATCACTAGCCGCAAACTGATCGAGTTGTCGCTGGTGGAGCGTGAGAGCTTCTGGTCGGATGTGGTGCGCACCGTGCCCGATCACCTGTATGTGCAGGACGTGATCAGCCAGCGCATGATTTTCAGCAACCACCATCTGGGCCACACCCTGGGCTACAACAAAGCCGAACTGCAGCAAATGGGTGAGTACTTCTGGGAAATCCTGCTGCACCCCGAAGACGCCGAGCACTATCATGACTCGCGCGAACGGCAACGCCAGGTCGGCTACACGACCCAACTGCACTGCCAACTGCGCTTTCGTCACCGCAATAACCAATGGCGCCGCTTCGATATTCGCGAACAGGCCCTGGCCCGGGATACGTCCACGGTGGTCACTCGGATCATCGGTGTGGCCAAGGACATTACCGACCAGATCGAAGCCAGCGAATCCCTGCGCGACAGCGAACAGCGCTACCGCATGTTGGCTGAAAGCATCAGCGACGTGATCTGCTCTACCGACAGCCAACTGGCTCTGAATTACATCAGCCCATCGGTCAACACCGTGCTGGGCTATGACGTGGATTGGGTATTCAAGCATGGCTGGCAGTCGATCGTTGCCAACCCGCAACAGTTGACCGGCATTTATAGCCTGATGGAACAGGTCAGTCGCGCCCTCGGCAACCCCGAGGCGTTGAACACCTTGCGCGATGAAGTCCAGACCCAACTGTTCCTGTTCGACTGCCTGCGCGCCGACGGGCGCAAAGTACCGATCGAACTGCGCCTGGTGCTGGTGTGGGATGAACATGGCGCCTTTGAGGGCATCCTCGGCGTGGGCCGCGATATCAGCCAGCAACGCCGCGCCGAAAAAGACCTGCGCATGGCAGCCACGGTGTTCGAACATTCCACCTCGGCGATCCTGATCACCGACCCAGCCGGTTATATCGTGCAGGCCAACGAGGCGTTCAGCCGGGTCAGCGGCTATGAAGTGGCGGATGTGCTCGACCAATTGCCGAACATGCTCACCGTCGACGAGCAGCAGGAAGCCCACCTGCGTTATGTGCTCAAGCAATTGCACCAGCACAGCACCTGGGAAGGTGAAGTGTGGCTCAAGCGTCGCAACGGCGAGCATTACCCGGCCTGGGTGGGCATTACCGCGGTGTTCGACGATGAAGGTGACCTGGCCAGCTACGTGTGTTTCTTCAGCGATATCAGCGAGCGCAAGGCCAGTGAGCAGCGCATCCACCGCCTGGCCTACTACGACGCCCTGACCCACCTGCCCAACCGCACCTTGTTCCAGGACCGCCTGCACACCGCGTTGCAGTCCGCCGAACGGCAGAAGTCGTGGGTGGTGCTGATGTTCCTCGACCTTGACCGCTTCAAGCCGATCAACGACTCCCTCGGCCACGCCGCCGGCGACCGCATGCTCAAGGAAATGGCCACCCGCCTGCTCGGTTGTGTGGCCGAGGACGACACCGTGGCGCGCATGGGCGGCGACGAATTCACCTTGCTCCTGCAACCACGGGCCAGCCGCGATATGGCGCTCAACCGTGCGATCCATGTGGCCGAGCAGATCCTCGCCAGCCTGGTGAAGCCATTCGTGCTCGAAGGCCGCGAGTTCTTCGTGACCGCCAGTATCGGCATCGCCCTCAGCCCGCAAGACGGCAACGAGCTGAGCCAACTGATGAAAAACGCGGATACGGCGATGTATCACGCCAAAGAGCGCGGCAAGAACAACTTCCAGTTCTACCAGGCCGACATGAACGCCAGCGCCCTGGAGCGTCTGGAGTTGGAGAGCGACCTGCGCCACGCCCTGGACCAGAACGAATTCGTGCTGTATTACCAACCGCAATTCAGCGGGGACGGCAAACGCCTGACCGGTGCCGAGGCCCTGCTGCGCTGGCGCCACCCGCGTCGCGGGCTGGTGCCGCCGGGGGATTTCATTCCGGTATTGGAAGAACTCGGGCTGGTGGTGGACGTGGGCGATTGGGTGATCAGCGAAGCCTGTCGCCAACTCAAGACCTGGCACCAGAACAAGGTGCGGGTGCCCAAAGTCTCGGTAAACATCTCGGCGCGACAGTTCTCCGACGGCCAGCTGGGCACGCGCATCGCCACCATCCTCAAGGACACTGGCCTGCCGCCAGCGTGCCTGGAGCTGGAACTGACCGAAAGTATCCTGATGCGCGAAGTCAACGAAGCGCTGCAAATCCTCGCCAGCTTGAAGAACCTGGGCCTGAGCATCGCAGTGGATGACTTTGGCACTGGCTATTCATCGCTCAACTACCTCAAGCAATTCCCCATCGACGTGTTGAAGATCGACCGCACCTTCGTCGATGGCCTGCCCTCCGGTGAGCAGGACGCACAGATCGCCCGGGCGATCATTGCCATGGCCCACAGCCTGAACCTGGCGGTGATTGCCGAAGGGGTGGAAACCCATGAGCAGTTGGACTTCCTGCGTGAGCATGGCTGTGATGAGGTCCAGGGTTACCTGTTCGGGCGGCCGATGCCGGCGAATCGGTTCGAGGCGCAGTTCAGCAATGATGCCCTCTTCATGTTCGACTGACCTGCTGTTGTGAAGCTTATGGCTCCATCGGGAGCAAGCCCCCTCCCACCTTTGAACTGTGAATACCTTCGAATGTGGGAGGGGGCTTGCTCCCGATGAGGCCAGCACAGTCACCACTCATCCCCAGATGAGCCCCACTTGTCCGCGACATGATGTCCTTTCATATGCCATCTAAAACCCATTGGGTTAGAATGCCCTCCTTTTCTGCCCCCGATCCTTGAGGACCGCCATGTTCAGCCGTGATTTGACTATTGCCAAGTACGACGCCGATCTCTTCGCCGCCATGGAGCAAGAAGCCGTGCGCCAGGAAGAGCACATTGAGCTGATCGCTTCGGAAAACTACACCAGCCCTGCGGTGATGGAGGCTCAAGGTTCGGTTTTGACCAACAAGTACGCCGAAGGCTACCCGGGCAAGCGCTACTACGGTGGTTGCGAGTACGTCGACGTGGTTGAGCAGTTGGCCATCGACCGTGCCAAGGAGCTGTTCGGCGCCGATTACGCCAACGTCCAGCCACACGCCGGCTCCCAGGCCAACAGCGCCGTGTACCTGGCCCTGCTGCAAGGCGGCGACACTATCCTGGGCATGAGCCTGGCCCACGGCGGTCACCTGACCCACGGCGCCAGCGTTTCTTCCTCCGGCAAGCTGTACAACGCCGTCCAGTACGGTATCGATGCCAACGGCCTGATCGACTACGACGAAGTCGAGCGCCTGGCGGTAGAGCACAAGCCAAAAATGATCGTGGCTGGGTTCTCTGCCTACTCGCAGATCCTGGATTTCCCACGCTTCCGTGAAATCGCCGACAAGGTCGGTGCCTACCTGTTCGTCGACATGGCCCACGTAGCCGGTCTGGTGGCAGCGGGCGTGTACCCGAACCCAGTGCCTTACGCTGACGTGGTGACCACCACTACCCACAAGACCCTGCGCGGTCCACGTGGCGGCCTGATCCTGGCTCGCGCCAACGCCGAGATCGAGAAGAAGCTCAACTCCGCGGTATTCCCCGGCGCCCAGGGTGGCCCGCTGGAGCACGTGATTGCCGCCAAGGCGATCTGCTTCAAGGAAGCACTGCAGCCTGAGTTCAAGACCTACCAGCAACAAGTGGTGAAGAACGCCCAGGCCATGGCATCTGTGTTCATCGAGCGCGGTTTTGACGTGGTGTCCGGCGGTACTGAAAACCACCTGTTCCTGCTGTCGCTGATCAAACAGGACATTTCCGGTAAAGACGCTGACGCCGCCCTGGGCAAAGCCTTCATCACCGTGAACAAGAACTCCGTGCCGAACGATCCACGTTCGCCGTTCGTCACCTCCGGCCTGCGCTTCGGCACCCCGGCTGTGACCACCCGTGGCTTCAAGGAAGCAGAGTGCAAGGAACTGGCCGGCTGGATCTGCGACATCCTGGCTGACCTGAACAACGAAGCCGTGATCGACGCGGTACGTGAGAAGGTCAAGGCCATCTGCAAGAAGCTGCCGGTTTACGGCGCTTGATTGCAGTTGCTTGAATGAAAAGCCCGGCTCTTGAGCCGGGCTTTTTTATTTCAATTTGAAATGCATTCAATTGTGGGAGGGGGCTTGCTCCCGATAGCAGTGTGTCAGTCACTTATATGTTTACTGACCCACCGCAATCGGGAGCAAGCCCCCTCCCACAGTTGATCGCATTTCAAGTCAGGATTGGTAGACGCGCTGGAAGCCTTCAAGGATCTTGTCCTCCGGCAACTCATCGGCAATAAACACAATCACACTCTCCCGCGCCTCGCCCGCGGCCCATTCGGTGTCCCAGTCAAAACCATAGAGTTTCAGCACGCCCTGGAACACCATGCGTCGATCCTCCCCGGCAATATTCAGCACGCCCTTGTAGCGCAGCAGCTGCTTGCCGTGGTCTTCCAGCAGTTCGTTCATGAACTCACTGAGGCGGTCGATATCCAGCGGTTGGTCGGTGCGCAGCACCAGGCTGGAAATACGGTCGACCGATGGCGCAGCGCTGACCGGGCGCAGGCTCATGCCGGCATTGAGGTTGAAGCCGCGCACATCCAGCAACTCAGCCAAGTCGATCTTGCCGTGATCCACCACACGGATCGGCGCACGCCGGTTGATACGGGTCAGGCGCTGACTGAGGGCGTCGAAGGTGGCGTTGTCCACCAGGTCGCGCTTACTCACCAGCAGGCGGTCGGCAAAGCCGATCTGGGCCTGGGCGATGGTCTGGGTCAGGTGATGCTCGGCGTGGGCGGCGTCCACCAGGGTAATGATGCCGTCGAGGATGTAGCGCTCGCGCAGTTCTTCGTCGATGAAAAAAGTCTGGGCCACTGGTGCCGGGTCGGCAAGGCCGGTGCATTCGATCACCAGGCGGTCGAAGGCGATTTCGCCACTGTCCAGACGCTCAAGCAGCAGGTACAGGGCCTTGGTCAAGTCGGTGTGGATGGTGCAGCACACGCAGCCGTTGGACAGGGTCATGACTTGTACCGGCTCGTCGCCCAAGAGCTGGGTGTCGATGCCGGCGTCACTGAATTCGTTTTCGATCACGGCGATTTTCAAGCCGTGCTCGGCCTTGAGCAGATGGCGCAGCAAGGTGGTCTTGCCGGCACCGAGGAAGCCGCTGAGGATGGTGACGGGGATGGGAGAGGACAAAACTATTCTCCTGATAACTGAATAAACACAAAACAAATGTGGGAGCAAAGGCCCCTGTGGGAGCTGGCTTGCCTGCGATGCAGACAACTCGGTGCTTCAGTCAGACCGAGGTGATGCTATCGCAGGCAAGCCAGCTCCCACAGAAAGCCCTGCTCCCACAGGGGTATCGCATTGGCCCGCGTTACCGGGTCAACAGCACTTGGGACCACCCTTGCCGCCGTAACGGGCCTCCTGGCGTTCGCGGAAGAACGCCTTGTAGTCCATCACCGGCTTGTCCGGGTGTTTGGTTTGCATATGCTCGACGTAGGTGTCGTAGTCGGGCATGCCGACCATCAGGCGCGCGGCCTGACCGAGGTATTTACCGAGGCGACTGATGTCATTGAACATAGTGGCAATCCTCGCTTATGCGTCCGGTACGGCCTGGAATGGCGCTTCTTTATCCGTACGCTCTTTGTTGCCCCAGGCGGCTACGCCGACTTTGAGCGCATAGAACAGGATGCTGAATACCACGAACAGGAACAGCGCCGTCAGCGTTGCGTTGGTGTAGGCGTTCCAGATCACGTGCTGCATCTGGTCGATGCTCTTGGCCGGGGCGAGGATCTGACCGTTGGCCAGGGCATCGCTGTATTTCTTGGCCAGCGACAGAAAGCCGATCGCCGGGTTGGCGTCGAACAGCTTGATGAAGCCTGCGGTGGTGGTGCAGATCAGCAGCCAGACGGCCGGCAACATGGTCACCCAGATGTAGCGCTGGCGCTTCATTTTGATCAGCACAACGGTCGCCAGCATCAGCGCGATACCCGCCAGCATCTGATTGGAGATACCGAACAGCGGCCACAAGGTGTTGATACCACCCAGCGGGTCGATTACGCCCTGGTACAGCAAGTAACCCCACATCGCCACGCAGCCTGCGGTAGCAATCAGGTTGGCGGTCCAGGACTCGGTGCGTTTGAGCGCAGGCACGAACGAACCCAGCAGGTCCTGCAGCATGAAGCGACCGGCACGGGTACCGGCATCGACCGCCGTGAGGATGAACAGCGCTTCGAACAGGATCGCAAAGTGGTACCAGAACGCCATGGTGTTTTCACCTGGCAGCACACTGTGCAGGATCTGTGCGATACCGACCGCCAGCGTCGGCGCACCGCCGGCACGCGCCAGGATGGTGGTTTCACCGATATCGTGGGCAACAGCCGACAGCGCTTCAGGGGTAATTGCAAAGCCCCAACTGCTGACGGTTTGCGCCACGGTGACCACGTCAGTACCGACAATCGCCGCCGGGCTGTTCATGGCGAAGTACACGCCAGGCTCGATCACCGAAGCGGCAACCATCGCCATGATGGCCACGAACGACTCCATCAACATGCCGCCATAACCGATGTAACGGGCGTGGCTTTCACTGGCGAGCAACTTGGGCGTGGTGCCCGAAGAGATCAGCGCGTGGAAGCCCGAGACCGCGCCACAGGCAATGGTGATGAACAGGAACGGGAACAGGCCGCCCTTCCACACCGGGCCAGTGCCGTCGATGAACTGGGTCAGTGCCGGCATTTTCAGGTCAGGCATGGTGACCAGGATGCCAATCGCCAGAGCGATGATGGTGCCGATTTTCAGGAAGGTAGACAGGTAGTCACGCGGCGCCAGGATCAGCCATACCGGCAGAACAGCGGCAACGAAGCCGTAGCCGATCAGCATCCAGGTGATCTGAATCCCGGTGAAGGTAAACGCTTTGGCCCAGACCGGGTCAGCGGCAATCTGCCCGCCCAGCCAGATCGAACCCAGCAGCAACAGCACGCCGATGATCGAAATTTCACCAATGCGGCCCGGGCGGATGTAGCGCATGTAGATGCCCATGAACATCGCAATCGGGATGGTCGCCATCACCGTAAAGATGCCCCACGGGCTCTCGGCCAGGGCCTTGACCACGATCAGTGCCAGCACCGCGAGGATGATGATCATGATCAGGAAGCAGCCAAACAGGGCGATGGTCCCGGGAATGCGGCCCATCTCTTCGCGAACCATGTCCCCCAGGGAACGCCCGTTGCGACGAGTGGACAGGAACAGGATCATGAAGTCCTGCACCGCACCCGCCAGCACCACACCGGCAATCAGCCACAGGGTGCCGGGCAGGTAGCCCATCTGCGCCGCCAGCACCGGACCGACCAACGGGCCTGCACCGGCAATCGCCGCAAAGTGGTGACCGAAAAGGATATGTTTGTTGGTCGGCACGTAGTCCAGACCGTCGTTATTGACCACTGCGGGGGTGGCCCGCCGAGGGTCGAGTTGCATCACGTTATTGGCGATGAACAGACTGTAGTAACGGTACGCAACCAGATAGATGGCCACAGCAGCGACCACAATCCACAAGGCGTTGATCGCCTCGCCGCGGCGCAAGGCCACTACGCCCAGGGCGCACGCTCCTACGATTGCCAGCACCAGCCAGGGTAGGTGGCGTAGCAGGCTATTATTATTTTTCATTTTTGTATTCCAGCCAGGGTGGACAGAAAGGACAGCCAGCCCGAGTTTAGCGCTGTTGGCCTCAAAGACCAGCCCCCTACGTTGGTCTAGAGCCTTCTATGCGGCAAAAAAACGAAATAAATGCCAAATGATGGCGCAAGGCTACAATCCCCCTATCCACCGAGGACTTCACCATGACTGAGCAACCGTCTGATCGCCGCCGTTTTCGCCGGATTGCTTTTGATGCCAAAACCGAAATTCGGCAAAACGGATGGGATTTTCCGGTGAAACTGGTGGATCTCTCGCTAAAGGGTCTACTGGTCGAGCGCCCCGAAGACTGGAAGGGGAACAAGGCGCTGCCGTTCGACGTAGACATACGCCTGGATCCGAAAGCGCATATAAAGATGCAAGTGAAGCTGAGCCACGAGGATCAGGGGCAGTTGGGCTTCGTGTGCCAACATATCGATCTGGATTCGATCAGCCATTTGCGGCGACTGATTGAGTTGAACCTGGGGGATGAGGAAGAGCTACACAGAGAGCTGGCGGCATTGCTGGAAATCTAGAAGCCAACACAACTCAAATGTGGGAGGGGCGGTGCGACGATTCGACTTGCTCCCGATTGCGGTGGGTCAGTCAGCCTATCTGTTACTGATTCACCGCAATCGGGAGCAAGTCGAATCGTCGCACCGCCCCTCCCACATTGGATTTGCAATGCTGGTGATTATTCGAACAGTGCATCCAGCGCCTGCTCCAGGCGCGTCACCCCAATCACCTGCAAACCTGCCGGCATTTCCTTCGGCGCATTGCCCTTGGGCACGATCGCCCGCTTGAACCCATGCTTGGCCGCCTCCTTCAACCGCTCCTGCCCACTGGGCACCGGGCGGACTTCACCCGACAGGCCGACCTCACCAAACACCAGCAGATCATGAGGCAGCGGCCGATTGCGCAGGCTGGACATCACCGCCGCCATCAGCGCCAGGTCGGAGGCGGTCTCCAGCACCTTGACGCCGCCCACTACGTTAAGGAAAACATCCTGGTCATGGGTTGGAATGCCGCCGTGACGGTGCAATACCGCCAGCAACATCGCCAGACGGTTCTGGTCCAGGCCAAGCGTGACCCGCCGCGGGTTGGCCAAATGGCTGTCATCCACCAGCGCCTGGACTTCCACCAGCATGGGCCGGGTACCCTCCCACGTCGCCATCACCACACTGCCCGGGACTTCTTCCTGGGCGCGAGTGAGAAAAATCGCCGAGGGGTTGGAGACTTCTTTCAGCCCACGGTCAGTCATGGCGAACACACCCAGCTCGTTCACGGCGCCAAAGCGGTTTTTTACCGCCCGCAGCAAACGCAGGCGGCCATCGGACTCACCTTCGAAATACAGCACGGTATCCACCATGTGCTCCAACACCCGTGGCCCGGCCAGCGCGCCTTCCTTGGTCACGTGGCCGACCAGGAAGATCGCCGTGCCGCTCTGCTTGGCGTAGCGCACCAACAGCGCCGCACTTTCGCGCACCTGGGACACGCCGCCCGGCGCCGATTGCAGTTGCTCGGTGAAAATCGTCTGGATCGAGTCAATCACCATGACCTTGGGCTTTTCAATCCGCGCCGTGGCGATGATGCTTTCGATGCAGGTTTCGGTCATGACCCGCAGCTGGTCCTGGGGCAGGCCCAAACGGCGGGCGCGCATGGCCACTTGCTGTTGGGATTCTTCACCGGTGACGTACAGCGCCGGCATACGGCTGGCGATGCTGCACAGGGTTTGCAAGAGGATGGTCGACTTGCCGATGCCCGGGTCACCGCCGATCAGCACCACCGAACCATCGACCAGGCCACCGCCAAGTACGCGGTCCAGTTCGCCGGACGCGGTGGAGAAGCGCGGGATCTCTTCGACGCTGACTTCGGCCAGGGTCTTGATCTGTGCCTGTTGCCCGGTCCAGCCGGCGCGGCCGGTAGGGGCTGCGGCACCACCGCTTTCAATCATGGTTTCAGTCAGGGTGTTCCACGCACCGCATTCGGAGCACTGGCCCGCCCATTTGGGAAAGGTCGCGCCGCACTCCGTGCAGCCGTACATGCGCTTGGCCTTTGCCATGTGAGAACCTCCAACCGAAAAACCGCGATGATAGCTCAGCGCGACGCCGGGGTCCGGATTTCGCCACTGGCCAAACGTGAAGCACTGTTACCGACGGGGTCCTCGGCGTTCAGGTCTGCGCCTTTGGCTTGCAGTTCACCCAGCAACTCGACGCGTTTGAACAGCCCGGCGTACATGGCGGCAGTCTGTCCCGCGCCATTGCGTTGGTCCGGGTTGCAGTCGGTGGCCAGCAGGCGCTGGGCGATTTTCAGCTCACCCTTGAAGATCGCGCCCATCAGCGCCGTGTTGCCGCGTTTGTCCTGTACGCAGGCGTTGGCACCCGCGTCGAGCAGACGCTCCACGTACGAGCCCTGGCCGTGATAAGCGGCGAGAATCAGTGCCGTGTAGCCTTTGTCATCCTGGATGTTGAGGCTGTAGCCGGAGTCGATAAAGGTATTGAGCATGTCGAGGTCGCCACGGCGAGCGGCGTCGAAGTAGTAATCCTGCAACTGGGCTTTGAGCGCCACCGGGTCGGGAGACTCCGCATGGGCGACAAAGGCCAGCATGGCCATCAGTAAACCGATAGAGATACGCATAGGGGCTTCTCCTGCCAAAGGTCGACGCCCGTAGAGGCGCCGACCGCAACCAACGAATCAGTCAGTCAGTTTTTGCGCCAGCGCCTTCACGCGAGCCAGATCACCTTTGGCCACCTTGGTGACGCCGGTGCCGTATTCCGGATCAGCCTTGTAAAGGAACGACAGGATGATGTGCTTGCTTTCGTCATCGGTGGTGGCCAGCGAGCCGCCGAAATTGTCGATCAAGTCCTGACGCTCTTTCTTGGTGTAGGAGCGGTACAGGTCACCGGCCTGTTTGAAGTTCTGCTCGCGCTGGATCTTCGCCTGCTGGGTGCTGCCCGACAGCGGCGACTGGCTGTAGCGCGCGGTTTGCGGCTCTTCGCGTGGCAACAGCCGGCTTGGCTGGTAGTTCACGCCGGTGGTGGTCTTGCCGAAGTTCATCGCACCGTCCTGGTTACCGTTGTTGACGGTGACCCGTGGAGCGTTGATCGGCAGTTGCAGGGCGTTCGCACCCAAGCGGTACATTTGCGTATCGGCATAGGAGAACACCCGGCCTTGCAGCAGGCGGTCTTCCGACGGCTCGATGCCCGGCACCAGGTTGGCAGGCGCCATCGCGACTTGCTCGGTTTCCTGGAAGACATTGGCCGGGTTGCGATTGAGCACCATCTGCCCGACTTTACGCTCCGGTACATCCGGCCAGATCTTGGTGGCATCCAGGGGGTCGAAATCAAACTTGGCCAAGTCCTCGGGCTTGAGCACTTGCACATACAAGTCCCACTTGGGGAAGTCGCCCTTGTTGATATGGGTGACCAAGTCGTTGGTCATATGACTGTAGTCACGACCCTGTACTTCGGTGACTTGCTTGGGATCCAGGTTCTTGATGCCTTGCAGGCTCTTCCAGTGGAACTTGACGTAGTGCACTTCGCCCTTGGCGTTGATCAACTTGTAGGCATGTACGCCATTACCGTCCATCTCGCGGTAACTGGCCGGGGTACCGGAGTCCGAGTACAACTCGGTCAACGTACGCGTGGCTTCGGGAACATGGGAGAAGAAGTCGAAACGGCGCGAGTCGTCATCCAGGTTGGTGCGTGGGTCGGGTTTGAAGGCATGGACCATATCCGGGAACTTGATGGCATCGCGGATAAAGAAGGTCGGGAAGTTATTGCCAACCAGGTCCCAGTTACCTTCGGCGGTGTAGAACTTGGTGGCAAAACCCCTTGGGTCACGCAGGGTTTCAGGGGAATGGTTACCGTGGACGACCGCCGAAAAGCGTACGAACACTGGCGTGGTTTCACCGGCGGCGAACACCTTGGCCTTGGTCAGGTCGCTGAGGTTGTCGGTCACCGTGAAGGTGCCATGGGCGCCGGTACCGCGGGCATGTACCACACGCTCGGGGATGCGTTCGCGGTCAAAGCGCTGCAACTTCTGGATCAGCTGAACGTCCTGCAACAATACCGGGCCGTTCGCTCCGGCCGTTTGCGAGTTCTGGTTATCACCGACGTTGGCCCCGTTATCGCGGGTCAGGTTGGCGGCTTGCACGGAGAGGGACAGCAGGCTGGCGGTCACCAGTGCCAACGCGTGACGCGCGGACACGGGCCTGCGGCGGATTGGAGTGTTCATCGAGGTTTCCTCTGGTTTTTTTAGCGCACATTCTGTTGTGCTTGTCAGAGGCTAGAGACCTGCGAGTCAGAAGATAAATAGAAAAACGCCACAGGCCCGATTAATAAAATAATCTGGTAACTGGCTGAAATGACGGGTAATTCGCGCGCGACTGGTGGCACTTTGCAAACTATTTGCGTTTTAATGTGTCGATAAAAATCGACAGTGTTAACAGTTGTGTCGAGCAAGCCTTGTACGACTGAATTACACTGACCTCCACCCTTCTCAACTGTAACAAGGAATAACCTATGGGCGTGATCAGTGAGTTCAAGGCCTTCGCGGTCAAAGGTAATGTGGTCGACATGGCCGTCGGTATCATCATCGGCGCCGCCTTCGGCAAAATTGTTTCCTCGTTTGTAGGCGACGTGATTATGCCGCCTATCGGTCTGCTGATCGGGGGTGTGGACTTTGCCGACCTGGCGATAACGCTCAAGGCCGCGCAGGGTGACGTACCGGCGGTGGTGCTGGCTTATGGCAAGTTCATCCAGAGCATCATCGACTTCGTGATCGTTGCTTTTGCGATCTTCATGGGTGTGAAGGCCATCAACCGCCTGAAGCGAGAAGAGGCCGTAGCCCCTAGCTTGCCACCGACGCCGACCAAGGAAGAAGTGCTGCTGGGCGAGATCCGCGATCTGCTCAAGGCTCAAAATAACAACAAACCGCTTTAATCAGCGGTTGCAAAAAGGCGCCTCGTGAGGCGCCTTTTTTCTACCAGTAATTTTCTACTGCAACCTGACCAGGGCGTCGACTCAGGCTCAGTTGCATGTCCCGTTGCTTGAGTAGCTGGCGGGTGTCATCGACCATCTGCGGATTACCGCAAATCAATACGCGGGAGTGTTCCGGCGTTAACTCAAGGCCGGCCGCGCGCTCCAGTTCGCCATTTTCGATCAGCGTGGTAATGCGCCCGTTGAGCGCACCCGGATGTTGCTCGCGAGTGACGATGGGAATGTAGGTGAGTTTATGCGCGTACTCGGCCAAGTACTCGCGCTCCCCCAGTTCCTTGATCAGCGCCTGGTAAGCCAGCTCTTTCGCTTCCCGCGCGCTGTACACCAGAATGATGCGTTCGAATTTTTCCCAGACCTCAAAGTCCTGCAGGATCGACAGGAACGGCGCAACCCCTGTGCCGGTGCCCAGCAGCCACAGGTCGCGCCCGTCGACAAAGCGATTAAGGGTCAGGAAGCCGGTGGCCTGGCGCTCTACCAACAAGGTGTCGCCAACCCGCAGCCGGCTGAGTTCGCTGGTGAACTCCCCGCCAGGGACAACGATGGAAAAAAAGTCGAGATGCTCATCAAAAGGCGATGACACCACAGAATAGGCACGCCACACGGTGCTGCCATCGGCCTTGGTCACACCCAGGCGCACGAACTGGCCGGCGGTAAAGCGAAAGCCTGGGTCGCGAGTGGTGCGCAGGGTGAAGAGGCTGGGGGTCAGCGATTGCACGTCGAGCAAGGTCTGGCGGGTAAATTTCTCAGCACTGGCCGTCATGGGAGGCTCCGTTTTGCACAGGCCGCTAGTGTCTCTCAAAGCAGATGACGCAAACACCGTTGATTTGTACTGGCATTGCATTTACCCATCGCGCACCGCCTGTCAGTGACGCAAGTGAGCCAGCGGTTCACCCGCAATCCGCAGCAAACAACGCGCCGCACACTCATACTAATCATTTGGCTATTAACCCAACCGGAATGCGCCACAAGATGAAACTACGCCGTCCGAAGACGTCATTTTGATATCACCTGCAAGTCATTAAAACCAGTGCAAAAAAAATGTCCCATCGGTTTTTTCATACAAACCAATAACGCTTGTACATATCTGAAACCCGAAGACCAAACACTTGATGAATTTTTTTTCAGACTAGCTTGTACGACGTGTCCTACACTTGTTTTCGTGTTGGATTGGGGATCAGGAAGTACCCAAGTCACAAAGAAACCCATGGAGAGTTACCGATGGTCAATTGGCACAATTCACGGCTGCCCAAGCTGGAAGGCGAGAGCGAAATCACCACCGTGTATGAAATGGTGATCAACCGCACTCAGGAAATGGGGTTCAAATATTGCTCGTTCACAATGAGTACTCAATCCGAAAATGCCCAAGCAAAGCCTTTCAACTGCAACAACTACCCAAATGAATGGAACAAAATCTATCAACAAGCAGGTTTCTTCGACAAAGATCCGGCTGTAGTTCACTGCAAGCACTCTGTACTGCCCATCCTTTGGGAGAAGCAAGCCTTCGATAACGCACCTGAGCTGTGGGACTTGGCTGAGTCATGTGGGGTGCATAGGGGCTGGTCCCAGGCGGTGCATGATTTCAAGGGTGTATTCAGTATGCTGACCCTGGTGCGTGACAAGGGTGAGGTCAGCCCTGAAGAGCTTTACGAAAAAGCCGGTCAAGTATTGTGGCTCTGCCATGCGATGCATGCGGTCGTCGCGCTTCAATACACCGGCGAGCCCATCGACGAGGCGCCATTCAAGTTAACGGCCCGCGAAACGGAGATTCTCAGATGGTGCGCCATGGGCAAGACCGCCGCGGAGATCGCTCGCATTCTGTGCCTGTCCGAGCGCACGGTGGGTTTTCATGTCGGCAGGGTGCTCAGCAAATTGAAGGTCACCAGTAAGATCCAGGCTGTGCTCTGCCTCGCCAAAGCCGGAATGCTCTAATCGTCAATTAAACACCCCATGTCATTGCGTAAAAAAAAACGTAACATTTACGGTCAATTCTGAGTGTTGATGCCACCCCCTTCAGCGGGTCGCTTCGCCGTTCACTCAGACGGTTCCGTCGATTACCCAGAGCATTCTTCCCCCATGCCCCTGCTTGACAGCCCCTTCGCCCAGCTCGATCTGATTCGTCAGCCAGAGCAACACAATGATCCGCTGCAAGCCTTCGATGCCGCCGACGAGTACCTGCTCAACCACCTTGGCGCACAGCAACCCAATGCGCTGACCCGCGTGCTGGTACTCAATGACAGCTTCGGCGCCCTCGCGGCCAGCCTTGCGGGCCAGATGTTGGTGACCTCCAGCGGCGACTCGTTCCTCGCCGCCCAAGCCCTGGAGAAAAACCTGGTGCGCAACGGCAAGGCGTTTGATGCCGTGCCATTCGTACCCGCCAGTACCGCGCCGGTGGGGCCCTTCGATCGGGTGCTGATCCGTGTGCCAAAAACCCTGGCGCTGCTGGAAGAACAGTTGATCCGCCTGCAAGGGCAATTGGCGCCGGGCGCCGAGGTGATCGCCGGGGCGATGGTCAAGCACTTGCCCCGCGCCGCCGGTGAACTGCTGGAGCGTTACATCGGGCCGATGCACGCGACGCTTGCGGTCAAAAAGGCGCGATTGCTGATCGCCACCGTGGCAGATCGTCCTGTCGCCGTCTCGCCCTATCCCACCCGCTACAGGCTGGACGCGCCAGCCATCGAGTTGCTCAACCACGCCAACGTTTTCTGCCGCGAGGGCCTGGACATCGGCACCCGCGCCTTCCTGCCGCACCTGCCGAAAAACCTTGGCAGCGCCCGCGTGGCAGACCTGGGCTGCGGCAATGGCGTATTGGCGATTGCCAGCGCTCTGCAAAACCCCGACGCGCAGTACACGTTGGTGGATGAGTCCTATATGGCCGTGCAATCGGCGGCTGAAAACTGGCAAGCCGCTCTGGGCAATCGCGACGTTATTGTACGTGCCGATGACGGCCTGGCCGGTCAGGAGGCGCAATCGTTGGACGTGGTGCTGTGCAACCCACCGTTTCATCAACAACAAGTGGTGGGTGACTTCCTCGCCTGGCGCATGTTCCAGCAGGCACGCGAAGCCCTGGTAGTGGGCGGCGCGTTGTATATCGTGGGTAATCGCCACCTGGGCTACCACAGCAAGTTGGCGCGATTGTTCCGTGGCGTCGAACAAGTGGCGGCCACACCAAAGTTCGTCATCCTCAAAGCGCGCAAATAAAAAAGCCCTGCCCTTCCAATAGAAGAGCAGGGCTTGCCTCTCACGCTGGCAGGCCGGTTCGGTATGTCAGTGCGTGGTCAGGCCCGCCGCATTCATGAACATGCGCATCAGGCTGGCCACCACGAACAGGGCCAGCACGCTGCCCACCCAGATCCCCGCCAGCCATCCCAGGCGCCGCCACAATGGCTGCTTCTCGGCCTGTTCAATCTCGTGCAGTGAAGGTTTACCGGACATGTTTCAACCCTCCTAGTGGTAGCCGTCTTCGTGGGTGACCTTGCCGCGGAACACGTAGTAGCTCCAGAAGGTATAACCCAGGATGAACGGGATGATGAACAACGTGCCCACCAGCATGAAGCCCTGGCTTTGCGGCGGTGCCGCAGCGTCCCAGATCGACACGGACGGCGGGATGATATTGGGCCACAGGCTGATGCCCAGGCCGCTGTAGCCCAGGAAGATCAACACCAGTGTCAGCAGGAACGGCGTGTAGTGCGCATGACGGGCCACGGCGCGGAACAGTCCGTACATCGTGACCAATACCAGAACCGGCACCGGCAGGAACCAGAACAGGTTCGGCAAGGTGAACCAGCGCGAAGCGATTTCCGGGTGGGTCAGCGGCGTCCAGATACTGACGATACCGATCACCGCCAACACCACGAAAGCCAACGGCCGCGCCAGGTTATGCATCTGCTCCTGCAACTTGCCCTCGGTCTTCATGATCAGCCAGGTGCAGCCGAGCAAGGCATAGGCCACGATCAGCGCCACGCCGCAGAACATCGTGAACGGTGTGAGCCAGTCCAGTGAACCACCGGCAAACTGGCGGTCCACCACCGGGATGCCATCGATAAAGGCGCCCAACGCCACGCCCTGGAAGAAGGTTGCTGCCAGCGAGCCACCGATAAACGCCTTGTCCCACAGGTGACGCTTGTGGTCCTTGGCCTTGAAACGGAACTCAAAGGCCACGCCGCGGAAGATCAGCCCGATCAGCATCAGGATCAGCGGCAGATACAACGCCGACAACACCACCGAATACGCCAGCGGGAACGCGCCAAACAACGCCGCGCCGCCGAGTACCAGCCAGGTTTCGTTGCCGTCCCATACAGGGGCCACGGTGTTCATCATCACGTCACGGTCGACTTTGCCGGGGATAAACGGAAAGAGGATGCCGATACCCAGGTCGAAGCCGTCCATGACCACATACATCATGATGCCGAAGATGATGATCACGGCCCAGATCAGCGGAAGATCAATACCCATCTCAATTCCCCTTGTGCTGGATGTGGTCGTGGTCGTTATCGCTGCCATCGTCGGCGGCAGACAACGGACGCGCCGGGGTGCGTTTCTGACCAGGGCCACCATGGGCCGGTTCGGTACTGTCGTGAGTCACAGGGCCCTTGCGCACCAGGCGCATCATGTAACCCAGGCCTGCGCCGAACAGCGCGAAGTACACCACCACGAACAACACCAGGGTAATGGTCATCTGCGCCAGGCTATGCCCGGACGAGGCATCTGCGGTGCGCATCAGCCCGTAGACCACCCAAGGCTGGCGGCCGATTTCAGTGGTGAACCAACCAGCAAGAATCGCAATCAGCCCGGACGGGCCCATCCACAGCGCCAGGTACAGGAACGGTTTGGAGGTGTACATTTTGTCGCCACGGCGCAGCCACAGGCTGAACAGACCGGTGAAGATCATCAGGAAACCCAAGCCAACCATGACCCGGAACGACCAGAACACGATGGTCGAGTTGGGGCGGTCCTCAGGCGGGAACTCCTTGAGGGCCGGCACCTGCTTGTCCAGGGAGTGGGTCAGGATCAGGCTGCCCAGGTACGGGATCTCGACCGCATACTTGGTCTTCTCGGCTTTCATGTCCGGCCAGCCGAACAGGATCAATGGCGTCGGCTCGTTGCCGATGTTTTCCCAGTGGCCTTCAATCGCGGCGATTTTTGCCGGTTGATGCTTGAGGGTATTGAGGCCATGGAAGTCACCGATCACCGCCTGGATGGGCGCGACAATCAGCGCCATCCACATCGCCATGGAGAGCATTTTGCGGATCGCCGGGTTGTCTTTGCCGCGCAGCAAATGCCAGGCCGCCGACGAGCCGACGAAGAATGCCGTGGCAACAAATGCAGCCGTGGCCATGTGCATCAGGCGATAGGGGAACGAAGGGTTGAAGATCACCGCCAGCCAATCGGTGGGAATCACCCGGCCATCAATGATTTCAAAGCCCTGTGGCGTTTGCATCCAACTGTTGGAGGCGAGAATCCAGAACGTGGAGATCAACGTCCCCACGGCCACCATCACCGTGGAGAAAAAGTGCAGCTTGCGCCCCACCTTGTTCCAGCCGAACAGCATCACACCGAGGAAACCGGCCTCAAGGAAGAAGGCCGTGAGCACTTCGTACGTCAGCAATGGCCCGGTGACAGCACCGGCGAAGTCCGAGAAACGGCTCCAGTTGGTGCCGAACTGATAGGCCATGACCAAGCCGGAGACCACACCCATGCCGAAGTTGACGGCAAAGATCTTCGACCAGAAATGGTAGAGGTCACGGTAGGTATCGTTATGAGTCTTGAGCCACAAGCCTTCCAGCACCGCAAGGTAACTGGCCAGGCCGATGGTGATCGCCGGGAACAGGATGTGAAACGAGATGGTGAACGCGAATTGAATTCGGGCGAGATCTAGCGCCTCCAAACCGAACATAAGTCTTCCTCTGTCAGGTAATACCGGCTGCTGGCTGGGAGCCTGCACCCACTGCCCCCACGGATATGGAGTGTGGCGAATTTCAATTCGTTTCTTTTTTTACCCATCTCGTGGGGATTCTGGCCTTGCGGCCGCCAGAGCAATTCCGGGGCAGGTTTTGATCTGGATCAAGCATCGTTGAAAGAGTAGTCCCATTTTTGCTGTAGGACTGTGTGGTCTTTTGCCGCGTGACAGCTTGCCTCAGCCCTGTTCTTGCAACTATTTGTTACAGCTTGATGCTAATCTCGCCATTCCCCCGTTGCCGACCTGATTGCCGATGCCCAGTGAACCCGCGTTGCTGTTACGTCACCACCGCCCTTTCATCGCGTTCTGGCTGGCGCGGATCTTTACCGCCAGCGGTTTCCAGATGCTCACCGTGGCGATCGGCTGGAACCTCTACCAACTGACCGGCAACGTGCTGGACCTGGGGCTGGTTGGCCTGGTGGAATTCGTACCGCGCGTGCTGTTCATGCTGCACACCGGGCATGTAGCCGATCGCTATGAGCGACGCAGGGTCGCCGCCATTTGCCAGACGTTACAGGCGCTGATTGCCTTGTCCCTGGCCATCGGCGGCCTGACCGGCAACGTGACCCGCGAGATGATCTTTATCCTAGCCTTCCTGCTGGGCGCTGCGCGCTCATTTGAAATGCCCACCACCCAGGCGCTGCTGCCGAGCATCGTGCCCAGCGCGTTGTTCCCACGGGCCGTGGCGGCATCGCAATCGGCCCAGCAACTGGCGACCATCGTCGCACCCGCCGTTGGCGGTTTGCTCTACGCGTTTGGTAGCGTGTGGGTGTACGGGCCGACCGTGGCGCTGTACCTGATTGCCTGCGTCCTGACCTTGAACCTGCCCGCCCGTCAGACGCCGCTCAACAAAGCCAAGGCCACGATGGACTCGCTGCTGGCCGGCATCCGCTTTATCCGCAGCCGCCCGGACATCCTCGGCGCCATCTCCCTGGACCTGTTTGCCGTACTGCTGGGCGGCGCCACCGCGTTGCTGCCGGTGTTCGCCAAGGACATCCTGCTGACCGGCGCCTGGGGCCTGGGCCTGCTGCGTTCGGCACCGGCGGTGGGCGCCTTGCTGATGTCGCTGTGGCTGGCGCGGTTCTCGGTAGACCGCAAGGTAGGACGCGTGATGTTCACCGCCGTCGGCGTATTCGGCGTGGCGACCATTGCCTTCGGCCTCTCGACCTCGTTCTGGTTCTCCCTCGCAGTGCTGGTAGTGCTCGGCGCGGCGGACATGATCAGCATGGTGATCCGCGCGTCGTTCGTGCAACTGGAAACACCGGATGAGATGCGTGGGCGAGTCAGCGCGGTCAATGGCCTGTTTATCGGTGCATCCAATCAACTGGGCGAGTTCGAATCCGGGATAACCGCTCATTGGTTCGGCACCGTGCCGGCGGTGGTGATGGGCGGGATCGGCACCCTGGTGGTGACCGGAGTATGGATCAAGTTGTTCCCGACCCTGGCCAATCGCGATCGTATGCATGTGCCGGTGGAAGAAACCAAGCCATAAGCTTAAGCGTTGTACCCTGTGGGAGCCGGGCTTGCCTGCGATAACGATGTATCAGGCAACTCTCTGGTGGCCGAGGCACCGCTATCGCAGGCAAGCCAGCTCCCACAGTTGGAGCTTCGGTGTTTGGAAGGCCGGTGCTAGAGCACTTTATCCAAGGTGATCGGAAACTCCCGCACCCGCTTGCCGGTGGCATGGTAAATCGCATTCGCCACTGCCGCCGCCACGCCGACAATGCCGATCTCCCCCACGCCCTTGGACCCTAGTGCATTGACCACATCGTCGTGTTCTTCGACAAACAGCACGTCAATCTCGCCGATATCGGCGTTCACCGGGATGTGGTACTCGGCCAGGCTGTGGTTCATGTAGCGTCCCAATTGATGGTCGACCTGGGTCTCTTCATGCAGCGCCATGCCAATGCCCCACACCACGCCGCCAAGGATCTGGCTGCGGGCCATCTTCGGGTTGACCACGCGCCCCGCAGCAATCGCGCTGACCACACGGCTGACCTTGATGGTGCCCAGGTCTTCATCCACCCGCACTTCGACGAACACCGCCGAGTGCGTAGCGCTGGCATAGCCCTCGCGCTTCTTGTCGGGCTCGCTGTCGACCTGTACCTGCAAGGCGTCTTCACCGCTGTCCTTGACCAGTTGCGCCAACGACACGCTCACGTCACCGCTGTGTAGCTGGCCGTCTTCAAACCGAACCGAATCGGCATCCTTGAATACCGGGTAAGTCTGCCGGGCGATCTCCAGCAATTTGGCATTCAGCGCTTCGCACGCTTGCTGTACGGCGGTGCCGACGGAAGACACGGTAAACGAACCGCCCTGCAACGGCGCCGTGGGCAATGACGAATCACCCAGTAGAAAGCTGATATCGGCCATCGCCACGCCACTGGCCTGAGAGGCAATCTGGGTCATCACCGTGTAGGTGCCCGTGCCAATGTCGGTGGTGGCACTGCTGACAGTGAGTTTGCCGCTGCTATCGATGCGTGCCTTGGCGCTGGCCTTCATCTGCATGGCTTCCCACACCCCACCGGCCATGCCCCAGCCGATCAACTGGCGACCGTCGCGCATACTGCGCGGTTCCGGGTTGCGCTGGCTCCAGCCGAAGCGTTCGGCGCCTTCGCTGTAGCATTCGCGCAGGGCTTTGCTCGACCAGGGTTTGCCTTCGTTCTGGTTGCGCTCGGCGTAATTGATCAGCCGCAGTTGCACCGGGTCGATGGCCAAGGCGCAGGCCAGTTCATCCATGGCACATTCCAGGCCGTTCACGCCCAGCGCAGCACCGGGGGCGCGCATGTCCAGCGGGGTAAAGACATCCAGCGGCACCAGCTTGTAGGTCAGTTGCACGTTGTCGCAGTGATAGAGCATGCCGCTCCACTCCACCACGTGCTCGCTGAAATCCTCGAAGCGCGAGGTCTGGCCAATCGCGGTATGCCCCAGGGCCAGCAAGCGCCCATTGGCGGCGGCACCCATCTGCAAACGCTGCAAAGTGCGTGGGCGATAGCCGAAGGTGAACATCTGCTGGCGAGTCAGGGTCACGCGCACCGACCGCTTGAGCGCCAGGGACGCCATCACTGCCAGTGGTAGTTGATACTGCGGGCGCAGGCCAGAACCGAAGGCGCCACCGACAAAGGCAGCAAAGATGCGCACCTGGCTTTTATCCAGGCCGAACACTTTTTGCACGTAGGCTTGGCAGTTCTGCGGGCCCTGGGTTTTGTCATGGATATGCAACGTGCCGTCCGGCTGATACAGCACGGTGCTGGCATGGGGCTCCATGGGGTTGTGGTGTTCGATGGGGGTGCTGTAATGCAGATCGAGGCTGATCGCCGCACCGGCCCACTCGGCCTGAAAGTTGCCGCGTGGCTCGGGCGGTGTCTGCGGTGAAGGGTAGGCCCGTTCCTGCTGGGTGAGCAGGTCCGTTTCGAAATCTTCAGGCGCGTATTCGATGTGCACCAGTGAACCGGCGTGCCGGGCCAGTTCCAGGTTATCGGCGATCACCAGGGCCAGGGGCTGGCCGCTGTAAAGCACGCGGTCGTTGTACAGCGGGCGAAAGGGTGAGCCGTCGGCGGCATCATCATCCTGGAAGGCGTCGTCATAGCTGGCGATTCTGGGGCGATTGAGGTGATCAATGACCTCGACCACGCCGGGCAAGGCCAGGGCCCTGGAGGCATCAATCTTGATAACGCGGCCTTTGGCGATGGTGCTGGAGACGACACTGCCATGCAGCAGGCCATCCTCAGGGAACTCACCGGCATAGCGCGCCTGGCCTGTGACCTTGAGCAGACCGTCGACACGGTCCAGGGGTTTGCCGATGGCACTCATGGCTGTTCTCCTGCGACAGCGGCGTCGCTCAAGGCACGGATGATTGCGCGTCGTGCCAGTTTGATCTTGAAGCCGTTGTGCTCCAGCGGCTCGGCGTCTTGCAATAGGGCATCGGCAGCGTTGCTGAAGGTTTCGCGGCTGACGGTCTGACCGATCAATGCCGCTTCCACTGCGCGGTCGCGCCAGGGTTTGTGCGCCACGCCGCCAAGGGCCAGGCGCGCATCGATGATGGTGTCGCCGTCCAGTTCCAGCGCCGCAGCCACCGACACCAAAGCAAAGGCATACGAGGCCCGGTCGCGGATTTTCAGGTAGTGGCTGTGCCGGGCCAGATGGTCGGCAGGCAGTTCGATCGCGGTGATCAGTTCGTCATCGGCCAATTGGTTGTCGCGCTGTGGCGCATCGCCGGGCAGACGGTGGAAATCGGCGAACTCGATGACACGTGCCCCCCCACGCCCTTCTACATGCACCCGTGCCTGGAGCGCCGCCAGGGCCACGCACATGTCCGAGGGATGCGTGGCCACGCACTGCTCACTGGCGCCAAGGATCGCATGGATGCGATTCAACCCCGTACGCGCCGGGCAGCCGCTACCGGGCTCGCGCTTGTTGCACGACACCGTAGCGTCATAGAAGTAGTAGCAGCGGGTGCGCTGCAACAGGTTGCCACCGGTACTGGCCATGTTGCGCAATTGCGGCGAGGCCCCCGCCAGGATCGCTTGGGACAACAATGGGTAACGCTGTTCGATCAGCGGGTGCCAGGCCAGGTCGGCATTGCTCACCAACGCGCCGATCCGCACGCCGCCGTCGGCGGTTTCTTCAACCTCGTGCAAGGGCAAACCAGTGATATCGATCAAATGTTCCGGGCGGCTGATGTTTTCTTTCATCAAGTCCAGCAGGTTGGTACCACCGGCAATGAAGCGCGAGGCCGCGTTGCTCAGGTGCACCGCCTCTTGAACATCGGCAGGCTTGCTGTAGTGGAAGGGGTTCATTGTTCACCTCCCGAGCGGTGGCACACCGGCAGCGCCTCTTCGATGGCGTCGCGGATATTGCTGTAGGCACCGCAGCGGCACAGGTTGCCGCTCATCAGTTCCTGGATCTGCGCACGGTCGTGGGCGCGGCCTTCATTGGCCAGGCCCACGGCGGAACAGATCTGGCCGGGGGTGCAATAGCCGCACTGGAAGGCGTCATGCTTGATGAAGGCTTGCTGCATGGGGTGCAACTGGTCGCCTTCGGCCAGCCCTTCGATGGTGGTCAACTCGGCGCCGTCGCACATCACGGCCAGGGTCAGGCAGGCATTTACGCGCTTGCCGTCACGCAATACGGTGCAGGCACCGCACTGACCGTGGTCGCAGCCCTTTTTGCTGCCGACCAGGTCCAGCTGCTCGCGCAGCAGGTCGAGCAAGGTGGTCCAGGGCAGCACATCCAGTTGGCGCGGCTGGCCGTTGAGTGTCATGCGTATCGGGTAGCGGGCAAACGGCTGGGCCGCCGCGCCATTGGGGTTTGCGCTCATAAACACCTCACGGGTTGAAGTACATCCGCGGCGTTCAGGAAAATCGCCGTCTTAGGGGTACGACTTCCCGGGATTTTGAGCGTTCAAGATGATTGATCAGCGGATATTGAGCTGGGCTTTCAAGGTGTTTTGCGGGGGGTTGATCGAGGTATTGGTGAATTCGAACCAGCCCTGGGCCTGGACATTCAGGTCGAACACATAGATGTAGCCCATCAAGGTGCCCACGCCGTTGCACGCCTCACTGATGTTGCCCACCTGGCACACCGCCGTGCGTTGCCCGTTCAACTCTGCGCCATTGAAGCGGCCCATCGGGCTGTTGCCCAGGCCGACTTCCATGACCGACACCTGGGTGGGCCCACGGTGTTCGCACATCTGGGTGGTGTTCACCCGTTCGGGGATGGTTTCGCTGCATTTTGCCGATTCCACCTTGAACACCCGCACCTCGCTCAACGCCGGTGCAGCCGCGCCCCACGCCGGTGCTGCGCCCAGCCACAGGCTGATACTGGCGATCAGAGCTAGACTCCACGCGTTGGCTTTTTTCATGCTGGCAATGACCCGGTATTGAACGTCGGCGCAGTATGCCTCA
Organism: Pseudomonas sp. B329; assembly: GCF_023127835.1. NCBI lineage: Bacteria > Pseudomonadati > Pseudomonadota > Gammaproteobacteria > Pseudomonadales > Pseudomonadaceae > Pseudomonas > Pseudomonas sp. B329. Next base: position 134,027 of record NZ_SPKP01000021.1, read on the forward strand.
AGGCCATGCGCCACACAGCCTCGGCTGCTGGTATGATGCGCCGCTTTTTCCGATCCTCTCTGAAACCACAGGCGCTTGGCGCAGTTTGTGCTTTGACTTAGAGGTCAACAAATAACGACGCACAATAGCGTCACAGGGAGCCGGCATGCTGGAAAAGCTGTTTCAACTCAAAGCCCACAACACCAATGTGCGCACCGAGATTCTTGCGGGGATCACCACCTTCCTGGCCATGGCCTACATCCTGTTCGTGAACCCGAGCATCCTCGGCGAGACCGGCATGGACAAAGGTGCGGTGTTTGTCGCGACCTGCCTGGCGGCGGCCATCGGTTCCACCGTGATGGGCCTGATCGCCAACTACCCGATTGCGCTGGCGCCGGGCATGGGCCTCAACGCGTTCTTCACCTACACCGTGGTCCTGCACATGGGCCACACCTGGCAGGTGGCGCTGGGCGCGGTGTTCATTTCGGCGGTGCTGTTCTTCCTGCTGTCGATCTTCCGCATCCGCGAGTGGATCATCAACGCCATCCCACTGCCTCTGCGCTCGGCAATTGCTGCCGGTATCGGCCTGTTCCTGGCGCTGATTGCCCTGCATAACGCCGGGATCGTGGTCGCCAACCCGGCCACCCTGGTGGGCCTGGGCGACTTGAAACAACCGGCGCCAATCCTGGCGACGCTGGGTTTCGTCCTGATCGTCGCGCTCGAAGCCCTGGCCGTACGCGGTGCGGTGCTGATCGGTATCCTGGCGGTGACCATCGCCTCCATCGTATTGGGCTTCACACCCTTCATCGGGGTGACCTCGGTGCCACCCTCGCTGGCTCCGACGTTCCTGCAGCTGGATATCAAGGGCGCGCTGGATATCGGCCTGGTCAGCGTGATCTTCGCCTTCCTGTTCGTCGACCTGTTCGATAACTCCGGCACCCTGATCGGCGTCGCCAAGCGCGCCGGCCTGATGGGCAAGGACGGCCATATGCCGAAAATGGGCCGTGCGCTGATCGCCGACAGCACCGCCGCCATGGCCGGCTCGCTGCTGGGTACTTCCACCACCACCAGCTACATCGAATCGGCCGCAGGCGTGAGCGCCGGTGGCCGCACCGGCTTGACCGCCATCGTGGTCGCGATCCTGTTCCTGCTGGCGCTGTTCTTCTCGCCGCTGGCCGCCAGCGTGCCCGCGTATGCCACCGCGCCAGCCCTGCTGTTTGTAGCGGTGCTGATGAGCCAGGGCCTGGCCGAAATCGACTGGGATGACATTACGGTTGCAGCGCCGGTGGTGATCACTGCCCTGGCGATGCCCTTCACTTACTCCATCGCCAATGGCATCGCCTTCGGTTTCATCGCCTGGACCGCCATCAAGCTGCTTTCGGGCCGCTACCGTGAGCTGAACCCGGCACTGGTAATCCTGTCGATTCTGTTTGTGATCAAGCTGGGCTGGTTCAACGCATGACTTTTGACGCCGCAAGCTACACCGCTCAACTGCAAGACAAGGTCACGCGTTTGCGTGACCTGCTGGCACCCTTCGACGCGCCCGAACCGCAGGTCTTCGATTCGCCCTTGCAAAACTTCCGCCTGCGCGCGGAGTTCCGCCTGTGGCGCGAAGGCGGTGATCGCCATTACGCAATGTTTTCCCAGGACGACAAGCGCACGCCGATCCTGATCGAAGCGTTTCCGATTGCCAGCCAGCGCATCAACCAGTTGATGCCGCAACTCAAGGCCGCCTGGCAAGCCAGCGCCGCCCTGAGCCACAAGCTGTTTCAGGTGGAGTTCCTCACCACCCTGGCCGGCGACGCGATGATCACCCTGTGCTATCACCGCCCGCTGGACGAGCATTGGCACACCGCCGCGAACAAGCTGGCGGCTGAGCTGAATGTGAGCATCATCGGCCGCTCCAAGGGCAAGCGCGATGTGATCGGCCAGGACTACGTAGTGGAGAAACTCGAGGTCGGTGGCCGCACCTTCAGCTACCGCCAGCCCGAAGGCGCCTTCACCCAGCCCAACGGTACGGTGAACCAGAAGATGCTCAACTGGGCATTTGAAGCCTTGGGCGACCGCCCGGACGATTTGCTCGAACTCTACTGCGGCAACGGCAACTTCACCCTGCCGCTGGCCACTCGCGTGCGTAACGTGCTGGCCACCGAGATCAGCAAGACCTCGGTGAACGCGGCCTTGAGCAACCTCGATGAAAACGCGATCGGTAACGTCAAGTTGGTGCGCCTCTCCGCCGAGGAACTCACCGAGGCGCTCAATGAAGTGCGCCCATTCCGCCGCTTGCACGGCATCGACCTGAAAAGCTATGAGTTTGGCAGCGTATTCGTCGACCCGCCCCGCGCCGGCATGGACCCGGACACCTGCGAACTGACCCGGCGTTTCGACAATATCCTGTACATCTCCTGCAACCCGGAGACGTTGGCCGCCAACATCGCGCAACTGCATGACACGCACCGGATTACCCAATGTGCGATGTTCGACCAGTTCCCGTGGACGCACCATATGGAATCGGGTGTGTTGCTGACCCGCCGATAAAACCGCGGGGCATCGACCCAATAATGTGGGAGAGGGCTTGCTGTGGCGAGCCCCCTCCCACAGGGGTTACTCATGTGTCTGGTGTGTCTGGTGTTTCTGGTACGTCCTTGCGTGGCCGCCCGCCCTTCTTGCCATTGGCGCGGGCGGCGGCGGATTTGGCCGCGCTGCTTTTGCGACCATTGCGCGATGCCACCAGGCTGGTTGCCAGGTCCATCAGCGGCTGGCTTGTAGCGATCAGGCCGGTAATCGAAACGTCCAGGTCCTGAGCTTCACAGCTTATCGCTTTGCCACCGAACGTCACTTCCAGTTGCTGAAAGTCTTTCTCTGAAAACCCCTCGAACTCCGGAAGGCCAGCCACCGGCAACACCACGCGGCTGCCATCGCTGAAGCCGATGGAGAGGCAGTCGTTTTCATAACGCACATTGCTGGCGTTGGCGTACAGGCGCTTCAACCTGCGCCCTCGGGCGATTGCCTTGTCAACGTCGGCCTCAGTGAGAGGTACATAAGGTTTGACCTTAGCTTTTACGATCTTCATAAATTAATCCCCACGCAATCTGGCGCTCTTACCAGATTCAAAATAGTCCGTTGCTCGACAACGTCGTGCCGGGCGCTTGCGATGACGTAGACGCCCGGTCGAATGACCAACCCTGGAACCAACTCACCAGCGTCCCAATCCCAGGAATGATTCTCCAGACAAACCGTCTGCAGTTTTTCCCACCAAATCCTGCGTGCCCGCGCCAAGTAGTGCCGCTGCATGATCGCCTCGCGTATTTCCTTCAGTACCGACATGGGTGGCCGCCTCCGTTCAGGCTCTACGTCCCACAACTCAACATCCCCACCCAAAAAACTGAAGCGAAAGCGTGCATCCCATCCCTTGCCCCTGACATGCACATGGGGCGGGCAATGCTCATCCCTGATAAACACTGAAATCACGTAGCCTTTGTAAGCACCTACTCTCATCGTAACCCATCCGTTAGGTTATTTTCCGCCAGGTAACAATTTCCCTCTGCCACCCGACAACCGGCTCCTGATTCCCGAAGCTGTTTCACAGACTAGTAACCACAAAAAACCCGGCGAATGCCGGGTTGTAACCACTCATGCCGAGGGCTGGAAATACCCGGCCAACGCCCGCAAGTCCTGCTCGCTCAGCAACCCCGCGTAATACTTCAACTGAATGCGCGCCAGCAGGTACGCGTGGCGGGCATTGGCCAGGTCGCGGCGGGCGGTGAACAGCTGTTGTTCGGCGTCGAGTACATCAAGGTTGACCCGCTCGCCGCCACTGACGCTTTTCTTCGTGGCGCTCACCAGCGCCGTGGCGGAACTCACTGCCATTTCATAGGCCCGCACCTTGGCCGCGCCGCTGGTGTTGAGGTTGAATTGCTTGCGCAACTCCACCAAGGTTGCGGCGGTTTGCGCGTCCAGCTCGTATTGAGCCTGGGACAATTGGTTGGCCGCCTGACGGGTAGAGGCTGAGACCGAGCCACCGGCAAACAGCGGCAGGCTGATCTGAATGCCGACGCTGTTGGTGTCGTACTTCTGGTTGTAGCTGCTTTCTGAGTCGGAACTGGTTTTGCGACTGGTCGCGTACAGGCTGACCTTGGGCAAATGCCCGGCGCGCTTGCGCTCCACTTCATAAGAGGCCACGTCGAGCGCGTGGTGCTGGGACTTGAGTTCGGGGTTGTTGGCCATGGCTAGTTCACGCCAGGTTTCGAAACGGTTGGGCTCAAGCGGCGCGATCTCGAATGAGCTGGCCAGGGGTACCAGTTCTTCGATGTGCAGCGGCTGGCCGACAATGGCTTCCAACTCACGCAAAGCGCTGTCCTGGGCATCCACGGCTTCGATCTCTTCGGCCTGGGCCAGGCTTAGGCGCGCCTGGGTTTCGAGTACATCGGTCCGCGTGCCTTCACCGCCTTTGAGCAGGCGGTCATTGAGTTGCAGGCGCTCGGCAAACGCCCGTTTCTGGGCGCGGCTCAACTCGATGCGCTCTTGTGCCAGCAATGCCTGGCTGTAGGCGCTCAACACCCGCACGGCCAACTCCTGGCTCTTGCCGCGAAAGCGCTCGTCGGCCATCAACGCCTGGGCAGTGCCTTGGCGAAAACGCGCATAGGCTTCGTAATCGAGCAGCGGTTGCTGCAAGGTCAGGGCCGAGGCGTAGCTGCGGTAATTGCGGTCGCTGGTGACATTACCCACCGCCGTACTCTGGGTGACTTCGGACTCATTGCGCGAGTTGTTGTAGCTCCATGAAAGGTTCGGCAGCAACGCGGCTCGACCAATCACGCGGTTTTCTTCACCGGCCTCACGCTCCTGGATCGCCGCCTGAAAGGTCGGGTCGTTGCGTAGCGCCAACTCATACACATCCAACAGACCCAGGGCGTTTGCCGCTGGCGTGCAACTTAAACAGAGGGTGAACAACAACGCCTTCATTCTTCCACCAGGGCCATATGGGTACGGTCCAGCAAGGGTTTGAACAGGTAGTTGAGCATCGAGCGCTCGCCGGTCTTGACGAAGGTTTCCACCGGCATCCCCGGACGGATCTGCACGCCGTCCAGTTGCTGCATACCCGCTGCGCTGACCTGGGCCCGTAGCGTGTAATACGGCTCATCGGTACGCTCATCGACCTGGCGGTCGGCCGAGACCAACGTGACCTCGCCCGCCACCCGTGGCGTGGTGGATTGGTTGAATGCCGAAAACATCAACTCAACCGGCAAGCCCGGGTGCACCTTGTCGATCATCTGTACCGGCACCCGCGCCTCCACCCACAACGGCTCGCCCTGGGGCACGATGTCCATCAGGGCCTCACCGGGCTTGATCACGCCGCCCTCGGTGTATACCTGCAACCCCACCACCACGCCGGATGCCGGAGCACGAACCAGGCTGTTGGCCAGTTCGAACTCGGCGGAGGCCAGGCGATTGCGCAAGTCCTCGCTGCGGGTGCGAGTCTCGGCCAACTGGGTGCGCAGGTCTTTCTGGAAGTCTTCGCCCAACTGGCGGATGCGCAAACGCAACTCCAGCACCTGGCGCTGCAACTGGCCGATACGCCCGAAATCCTCAGCGATAGCGCCGTCGATTTGCGCATACAGCCGCTCGCTGTCGAGCAGGCGATTGCGTGGGATGTAGCCGTCACGCGCCAACTCGCGCAGGCCCTGAAGCTGCTCATTCAACGCCGCCCGCTGTTGCACTTTGCTCGCTTGGGAGGCCCGCGTGCCGCGCAACTGCGCCTCAAAGCCGGCGATGGTTTCGCGCAGGCCCGCCTGTTCGGTGGCCAGGGCCTGGGCACGGCTCTGGAATAACTGGCGTTGCAGGGTCAGGGTGTTTGCGACGTCGGGATCGGCCAGCAGCTCGGGGCCAAATGCAATGGCCGGCAAGCCTTCGCTCTCGGCACTCAAGCGCGCTTCGCTGGCCAGCGACGCCAGGTATTGGCTGCGCAGTGACTGCATCTGCCCGCGCAACGGTGTTTCTTTCAGGCGCAACAACACCTGGCCTGCGCGTACCCGGTCACCGTCACGCACTTCAATACGCTCCACGATCCCGCCCGCCGGGTGTTGCACCGTCTTGCGATGCCCCGACACCATGACCTTGCCCGGCACCGCCACGCCCTTGTCCAACGGTGCCAGCGCCGCCCAGCCAAGAAAGCCGGCAAAGCCTCCAAGCACCAGCCACCACCCCAGGCGCGAGTATTTTTTGTCATCCAGCGCCAGCACGTTGTGTGGCTGGTCGCTGATCAACGCAGGTTTGCTCTGGTTCATGCGGGTTTTCCTTCACCGAAGCGGTAGCTCATGCTCATGCTCGACACCGGCTTGCTGGCCACAGGTTTTTGCCGCGCCTCCAACACCCGCGCCGTCGGGCCGAACGCCTGCATCTGGCCGTCCTTGAGGATCAGCAACTGGTCGGTCAGGCTCAGCACATTGGGTTTGTGGGTGATCAGGATCAGGGTGCGGCGCTGTTGCTTGAGCTGGGCGATGGCTTGCAGCAGCGCCTGCTCGCCCACTTCGTCGAGGTTGGCATTGGGCTCATCCAGCACAATCAGCGCCGGTAGGCCGTACAGCGCACGCGCCAGGGCCACCCGTTGTTTTTGCCCGCCGGACAAGCCTGCGCCGCCCTCGCCCAGTTGCGTGTCGTAGCCTTGCGGCAGTTGCAGGATCAGCTCGTGCACGCCGGCCATTTGCGCCGCAGCGAGGACTTTGTCGGCCTCCACCGTTTCAAAACGCGCGATGTTTTGCGCAATGCTGCCCGCGAACAGCTGGATGTCCTGGGGCAAGTAACCGATATGCGGGCCCAGTTGCTGTTTGTCCCACACGGCCAGGTCGGCGCCATCCAAGCGCACCTTGCCGGCCAGCGGGGCCCAGGCCCCCACCAGCACCCGCGCCAGGGTGGACTTGCCGCAGCCCGAGGGGCCGATCACACCGAGCACGTCACCCGCCGGCAGGCTGAAGCCCAGGTTGGCCAGCGCGGGCCGGCGGCTGCCGGGGGCGCAGGCGCTGATCTGCTCCAGGCTTACCTGGCCCTTGGGCACTGGCAGGCTCATGCGTGCCGGTCGCGCCGGGTTATCCTGCAGCAACAACGACAAACGCTCATAGGCCAGGCGCGCCGAACCCCACTGCCTCCACACGCCGATCAACTGGTCGATGGGGCTGAGCACGCGCCCCATCAGGATCGACCCGGCAATCATCATCCCCGGCGTAATGTCGCCGTTGACCGCCAACCAGGCGCCCAAACCCAGCACCAGCGATTGCAGGGCCAGGCGTACGCCCTTGGACCAGGCTGTGACCACCGCAGTCTTTTCACTGGCCAGGTTCTGCTGCACCAGAAACGCCTGGTGCTGGCTGAACCAGCGCCCGCGCAGTGTGGCGAGCATACCCATGGCCTCGATGGTGTCGGCATTGCGCAGGTTGGCCGTGGCCTGCTGGCTGGCACTGATCGACAGTTGGCTGGCCAGTGCCATCGGCGCCTGGCTGACATGGTGGTTGGCCCACGCCAGCGCGATCAGCAGCAGCGCACCACCCAGCGCCAGCAGGCCCAGCCAAGGGTGGAACAGGAAGATCACCAGCAGGTACACCGGAAACCACGGCGCATCGAAAAAGGCGAACAGCGCCTGGCCGGTGGCGAACTGGCGCAAGGTGGTCAGGTCGTGCAGGGCCTGGCCCGCGGCCTGGGTGCCGCCCTTGAGTTGCGCTTCATAAGCGGCGTCGAACACCCGCTGGTTCAAACGCATGTCCATTTGCGTGCCGAGGCGAATCACCACTTGGCTGCGCACCCACTCCAACGCCCCCATCAAGGCGAACAGGCCGAGGATCATCAGCGTCAGCATCAGCAGGGTCATCTGGTTGCCGGAAGCCAATACCCGGTCGTACACCTGCAACATGTACAGCGCCGGGGCCAGCATCAGCAGGTTGATCACCGCTGAGAACAGGCCGATGTTGAAGAAGGCGCTTTTATAGGCCGTGAGTGCAGCCAGCATCTCATTCGCGCGCTTGGCACCGGGCCGAGTCATGGAGGTTGTCCCATTGAAGAGTCAAGCAAGGGCTCGCCCGGTGCGTTGACAGCACCTGCGGCGCACCCACAGAATTTGCCCCCGCCGCCGCCCTGGCCTTCGAAAACTCGGGCGGCGACGGGGTTTCAACCAAGCCGGTGAAGGCGTGAGCTTTCATCGGCTTTTTTGCATCAGGCGGCCAGGGCGAAGTCTTGCGGCGCATCCTGAATCCCGACCAGGCCCACATCGGCAGCGGCGAACGCAGCCGAATCCTGATGCGCCACACCGGCGGCGGCCAGTTGGTCGAAGGTGGAGTTGACCGACAGGCTTGGGTCGATGCCCTTGAGCAAGGTGTCAATTGCCGAGGCCAGCGCCGAACTGTCACCGCTCATCAGGCCGTACACGATTTTGTGCACCTGGCCGTCACGGCCTTCGGATTGCAGACTCGACAGGCCCAGGTTGGTGAAGCTGACTTCCTGGTTGGCGATGCTGTAGCCACCGCTGGTTGCGCCACCGGCAAGGGTATCGCCCAGGGTCAGGCCATCGAGCGAGCCCCACAGGGTGTGGGTCGGCGGATTGAACAAGGTGTAATGCAGGCTGCCTTCGGCAACCACTGCCGCATCACTGACGCTGCTCGAAACGCCATATTGGGTGCCGTCGAACGGCCCAGGATTGAAACCACCGGTGTTCACACCCTCTTTGACCGAACCTTCACGGTGGTTGAGATCACCGAAGTAGGCCGACCAATCGCTCAGGTACTGAGCGACGGTGTTGGCGGCGTAGGTCGTGCTGTATGAAATAGAAATGCTCATGCAAAACTCCAAGTCATTGGGTGGTCACTCCGCAGCAAGCCAGTGCCTGCTGTGGTTTTGCCCGTTACTGGGCAAAAGCGGTCAGAACTGATATTCAACGGTGCCTTGCAACGTGCGCCCACGGCCCAGGGTGAAGGCCAGCACGTCGCCCAACGGCACCAGGTAGGCGCGGTCGGTGACGTTTTCCATGGCCAGGCGCAGGGTCAGTTGATCGGTGGCGCGGTAACTGCCGTAAAGGTCATAGACGGTGTAGGGCTTCCAGTCGGCGGGATAGACGCCGGTTTGCGCGGTGGTCACCCCGGCGGCGCCTTTGACGTAGTAGCCCGCGCTGTAGCGAGCGCGCACGCCCACATCCAGCTTGCGTTCAAAGAACCGTGCGCCCAGGGTGGCGGTGCCACGGTCCATGGGCATGTGTTCGGAAGAGCCCAGGATCGCGCTGCAACCCACGCCGGCATTGGCCGCATCGTCCGGTACCATCGCATCCACCGGCGCCCGGTTGCCGGGCCGCTTCTGGGTTTTGGTCACGCCGCCGAGCCAGGCGGTTTTGCTGCAGAACTTGTTGCTGCCGAGCATCCGCGTGTAGTTGAACTGGCCGTAGGCAAAGCCGGCGTCGTAATCGAGCTGGTACTCAAGGCCACGAAAACGCGTGGTTTCCAGGTTGTTGACGTAGGCCGCACTGCCGATATTGACGTTGCCATAACCGGGTGGCTGCACGCCCAGGGCCATATAGGAAAAGTCATCGACCCGGGTGTTGAAGTACGACACTTTCATGCCCGCGCGATCATCGGCGAACAGCAGGTCTTGCTTGAGCACATTGAACCCGACTTCCCACGCAGTGGATCGCTCCGGCTTGAGGTAGGGGTTGGGGAGAATCGACTCCGAACCACCGCCATGGGGCCGACCGCTGACCAGGGCCTCGGTCACCGCCGGCGGACGCCAGCCCTTGCCGTAGGTGGCGAAGAGCTGCAGCCAATCGACGCCGGGCTTGATCGACAGCCCGAAGGTCGGGGAGAAGCGGCCCTCCTCGCGATCCACGTCGTAATTGACCGGCACCCCAATCTGGCGGGTGGTGCCGAGGATGAACGTGCGGGTGTTCAAGCCGGTTTCGCCGCGCAGCCGATAGCGGTCATAACGCAAGCCGGCGTTGAGGTTCAGCCAACCGTCGTAGTCCAGATCCAGGCGCCCGAACACGCTGCCCATCGCGCGGTCGCCTTTGGGCGTGATGCTTTCCGCCGCCGACGCCGTCAGCGCCGAGCCGGCTTCTACGGCCTGGTTGGAATCGGGCCGAACCTTATCGTAGAAAAACTCCAGCCCGTAGTTGGCCTTGAGTGCGGCCAGCTCGGTCAGGGCGAAGGTCGAGATGTTCTGCGCCTGCACGCCATAGGTATTGGTTTGATAGGTAACGTCGTAACCCTTGCTGATCCCCCTGGCCAGCGTGGATTGGTCATTACGGGTATCCACATGGTAAAGCTTGGCCTTGACGTCGATCAGCGGGTTGTCCGGTGCATAGCTGTAATCCAGCGCGAAGTTCTGCGCCTTGACGTTGCTGCTGCCGAGCTTTTCCCACAACTGGGACTTTTCGGCGGTCATCATGTTGACGTCGTCGTAGTCGACCTCGGTGACCAGGTAGCTCAGTTGCAGACGCTGATCAACTGGCAGGTTGAGCCCCAGCTTGAGCAGGCGCGAGCGCATCACCGAGCCTGAATAGGCGACCGTGCTGTGCTTGATGCGCTCTTCACTGGCCGGCATGTACGCCGCACCGGTACGCAGCTCGCCGATGCTGCCCTTGGTGCCGGGGTTGTAATCGCCCAGGTGACGCTCACTGGCGGCCACCAACATGTCCCACACGTCGGTCCCCACGGCAAACGCCGAACTGCCGATAAAGTGCGTGCCGTTGCTGCGCCCGCCCAACCCGGTGGTGAGGCGAATGCGCCCGCCGATTTGCTTGCCGTCCTTGAGCAGGTCGGCGGCCTCCACGGTACGGAAATTGGCCACCCCGCCAATCACGCCAGCCCCGCCTTGGGTTGAGGTCGCGCCCTTTTCGATCACCACTTCGGACAACAACTCTGGGTCGACATACAGCGTGCCATTGCGTTGCTGGTGGCCGCTCTGCTGGTAATTCTGGCGCATGCCATCGACCGACATATTGACCCGGCCATAGTCCTGGATACCGCGGATATTCACGGACAGGCCAGGGTCTTGCTGGCTGACGGCGGAATAGACGCCAGGCGCCTCTTCGAGCATCTCGGCAGCATGGCGTGGCGGGTTGCGGTCCAGTTGCTCGCGATCGACCACGCTGACCGAACGTGGTGTTGAATACACCCAGTCCTGCTTGTGCAGGCCGGTGATGGTGGTGGTCCCCAAGGCCAGCGCTCCGGCCTGTTGCTCGACGCGGGTCAAGGTGACCTGGCGCTCGCCGGTGAAACGATATTCAACCGGTGCGGCACCCAGCAGGCGGCCAAGACCTTCCTGCACGTCGAAGCTGCCCTTGAGCGCGGAGCTGCTCAACCCTTGCAGGCGCTGGCTGTCGAACAGCACTTGCAGGCCCGCCTGATCGGCGAACGCCAGTACTGCACTGCCCAGGGATTGCGCAGGAATGTCGAACCTCAACACAGCAGATTGGGCTGCGCCAGCCGCAGGCTGCACGGCATGCACCGGCGCGGCGACGGCAAACAATCCCAAGTGAATGGCCAGGGCCAACCGGCTGCCGGTGATACGCCCCTTGGTGAGTGCTGACATGTGTGGTTATCCCTGCGCTAAGCGTTTTTTGTTTATGCGAATGCTTCTCACCTAGCAAGACGCGCGAGACGCGGGAAGTCAGTAAGGCTTTTTAGAAATTTTTAATGAGGGTTTGAAAACCAGCCCGCGTGTGGCGGGGGAGCTTGCTCCCGTTCGACTGCGCAGCAGTCGCAAGCAAGCTTGCTCGCCACAGGACAGAGCTGCTGCCGATAACGCGAAAGGTCAATAGATCAGGCTGAGGCCGGCCAGGTCCAAGCGTTGCACTTGAAGTTCCTGGGTCAGGGTGGCGAGTGCGCTGTCGAGCATGTCCAGGCGGAAGACACCGCTGACTTCGCGCTCACCCAAGGCCGCGTCGGTCAACACTACCCGCCCGGGGCGGTAACGGTTGAGTTGCTCGATAACCTTGGCCAACGGCTGGCGGTCGAAGATCAACACACCGCGCCGCCAACTGGTGGCGCGATCCACATCAAACTGATCAAGGCTGACCACACCTTCAACGGGGCTGTAACGCGCAGCCTGGCCTTGCTGCACAACGCGCTCGACCGGGCCTGTGGTCGGTGAGGCCTGCATAGACACCTCGACGCTGTGCTGCAGCACACCGACCCAGGCCTGGCTCTGGCCCTCACGCTCGACCACAAACCGCGTGCCCAGCGCCCGGGTCTGGCCCCCGGCGCTGTGCACCACGAACGGCCGGGTTTCTTCGCCTTTCATCGGCGCCACATCAAAAACCGCCGAGCCCTGGAGCAGGCTGATACCCCGCTGCACGCCATCGTAATCCAGGCGAATGGCGCTGGCGGAATCCAGCTCCACCCTACTGCCGTCCGCCAGGTGCACCGTGCGCACCTCTCCCTTTTGCGTGACGTAGTCGGCCTGCATGTGCAGCAACACGTCGGGCCCGCGTAGCCAGCCGACGCCGGCCACCACCACGACCAGCGCCACAGCGGCTGCACGTTGCCACGGCCTTCTGCGTTTGGTGCGGCGCACGGGCGGGGTCGGCGCGGCTGGCCGTTGTCGGTGTACGGGCTCGTCCTTATGTACTTCACCCAATGCCGCCCAGGTCTGCTCGGCAAACCGCAGCGCCCCTTCGTGACGGCTGTCGCGGGCGATCCACTGGCGCAACTCGGCCTGCTCCTGTTCGCTCAGGGCACCGGCGTGCAGGCGCACCGCCCATTCGGCAGCCGCCTCGGTAATGCTGTGCTGTTGCGGACCCTGGCTATTCACGTGTGAATCTCGAATTTTCGTTATGTAGACGCTCTGACGTCTGGCCTGGCATTTTTCGGTAATTCATTCGTCGGATGGCGCCACCTCGCCTTCCTGCAAGCGCTGCATCACATAGGCCAACGCCTTGGCCAGATGCTTTTGCACTGAGCTGTCGGAGATAGCCAGGTGCCGGGCGACCTGGGCGTGGGTCATGCCTTCGATACGGTTCAAGCGAAAAATCTGCTGGGTGCGCTCCGGCAGTTCCGCCAGTGCCTGCTTCAATGCCTGTCGCTGTTGCTGCGCCATTGCCTGAGCCTCCAACCCGGCCACGTCATCTTCGATCTCGGCCAGCGCCTCATGGGGCACGGTGTCGGTCTTGCGCCGCGCTTCCTGACGAATATGGTCGATCAGCAGATTGCTTGCCGTTCGATAGAGATAGCCCTGGGAGTTGTCGATGCGCTCACCGGCCGGTTTTTCCGCCAGCCGCAGGAAGCTCTCCTGCACCAGGTCTGCGGCCAATTGCGGGTCCCGTACCTTGCGCGCCAGATACCCGCGCAGGGTATCGGCGTGCTTGAGAAACAGGCCCTTGAGATCCACGTCCGACAAACCGACTCCCTGGAATGTATAGGAAACAGGCGGGCATCTTAAGCGTTGTCGAGAATGATTTTCAATTGATATCTAATCTGATCGGGCCGTAAGAGGTTGTTGATAACAGTTCGATAACCGCACAGATCCGCTGCGATCAATTGACCAAACTAACCAACCAGTACATTTTACCCACATAACCAATAAGAACTGTGGAGATCCCGCTATGCCGCCCATCGTGCTGGTGCTCAACGGCCCCAACCTCAACCTGCTCGGCACCCGCGAGCCGGCCACTTATGGCCATGAAACCCTGGCTGACATCGCCGCCCTGTGTGGTCGCAGCGCTACTGAACTCGGGCTGAAAATCGAGTTTCGCCAGACCAACCACGAAGGCGAACTGCTCGACTGGATCCACGGCGCCCGTAACCGTTGTGCGGGTATCGTGATCAACCCGGCGGCCTGGACCCACACCTCGGTCGCGATCCGCGATGCGCTGGTGGCCAGTGAAGTGCCGGTGATCGAAGTGCATTTATCCAACGTGCACGCGCGCGAAGCGTTTCGTCAGCATTCATTTGTATCGCCCATCGCCAAGGCCGTGCTGGCCGGGTTTGGCAGCCACGGCTACCACCTGGCGCTTGAGCACTTCAGCCAGACACTCAAGGGACGCGCCTGATGAAACCGCGCATTCTCGCCGGCCTGATCGGCGCCGGTATCCAGGCTTCCCGCACCCCTGCCCTGCATGAACTCGAGGGTGACGCCCAGGGCCTGCGCTACCTGTATCGCCTGATCGACCTGGAGCCGCTGCGCCTGGACCTCAACGCCCTGCCGGAATTACTGCGGGCCGCCGAGCTGATGCACTTCAACGGGTTGAACATTACCTACCCGTGCAAGCAGGCGATCCTGCCCCTGCTTGATGACTTGTCCGACGAGGCCCGGGGCATTGGTGCAGTCAACACCGTGGTGTTCAAGGACGGTAAACGCATCGGCCACAACACCGATTGCCTGGGCTTCGCCGAAGGGTTTCGCCGCAACTTGCATGACGTTGCCCGCCGACACGTGGTGCAGATGGGCGCCGGTGGCGCGGGCGCAGCGGTGGCCCATGCGCTGCTGGCAGAGGGGGTCGAGCACTTGAGCATTTTCGACGTGGACGCCTCCCGCGCCCGCGACCTTGTGGATAACCTCGCGCAGCGCTTCGGCCCTGGTCGTGCCCAGGTCGGCACTGATCTGAAAAATGCGATGGCCGAGGCCGATGGTTTAGTCAATACCACGCCGATGGGCATGACCAAGCTGCCCGGCACACCGGTCCCCGCTGCGTTGTTGCGGGCAGGGTTGTGGGTTGCGGAAATCGTGTATTTCCCGCTGGAAACCGAACTGCTGCGCGACGCCCGCGCATTGGGTTGCCGCACCCTGGATGGCGGCAACATGGCGGTGTTTCAGGCGGTGAAGGCGTTTGAGTTGTTCAGCGGTGAAGTGGCGGATGCAGACAGGATGCTGGCGCACTTCCAGAGCATGAATGGCTGACTGCCGAAACAGAGTTCAAATGTGGGAGGGGCGGTGCGACGATTCGACTTGCCCCCTCCCACATTGGCCCTGCGCTGAACTCAGGCTTGCAGGTAGCGCAACACCGACTCGCAGATCATCTCCCGGTGCCGGTGCTTGATCGCCTCGTCCGACAGTTCGATCTGGAATATCTCGCTGAAGGTATGCCGGTTGGAGACCCGGTAAAAGCTGAACGAATTGATCAACAGGTGCACGTCCAACGGCTCCAGCCCTTCGCGAAACAACCCCAGTTCGGCGCCACGGCGCAAGGTCTCGCCCAGCCCTTCGAGGATCTTGCTGTTCATCGCCTTGATGGTCTCGGTGCGTTTGACGTACTCGGCGTTGTGGATATTTTCGATGCTGACGATGCGCACGAAATCCACGTTCTGGTCATGGTGATCGAAGGTGAATTCCACCAGCCGGCGAATCGCCTCACGCGGCTCCAGGGCCGTGAGGTTCATGCGGGTTTCAGTGTTGCGGATATCGCCGTAGAGCTTCTCCAATACCTCGACGTATAACTGCTCTTTACTGCCGAAGTAGTAATAGATCATGCGCTTGGAGGTGTGGATGCGCTCGGCGATGGCGTCCACGCGAGCGCCGGCCAGGCCCTGTTGAACAAACTCGACAATGGCTTCCTGGAGAATATTCTCGCGGGTCTTTTCCGGATTGTTCTTGCGACTCTTGCGCGGTGCGTCAGCTACCGCGGGGAGATCGGGACTCGGGGTCATGGTGCGCTCACGGCCATTGTTTGCAAGCGCTGATTATGGGCCGCGGCGCTTCCCGAAGGAAGCACCTGCCTGCGGTTATAGCCGGGCCTGGCGTACCGCCCCACTGCGCGACTTGGCCATCGCCGCCAGACGCACCGCTACGTTGGCCGCGCCGTAGCCGGCATAGCCGTTCTTGCGCTGGATGATCTCGAAGAAAAACCGCCCTTCGAACGCCTCGGTGTACACATGAAACAACTCACCGCCCTGGGCGTCGCGGTCGTACAGCACGTTGTAATACGCCAGCTCACTGAGGAACTCATCGTCGAAATCGAAGCGCGCCGCCAGGTCGTCGTAATAGTTGAGTGGAATATCCAACAACGGTACGCCGGCCTCTTTGGCCCGGCGCACCTCGGCGAAAATATCCGCGCAATCGAAGGCAATATGGTGCACGCCCGAACCGCGATAGCTGGAAAGCGCGTGGGAAATCGCCGTATTGCGGTTTTCGGAGATGTTCAGCGGCAGGCGAATCGAACTGCAACGGCTGCGCAACGCACGGCTCTTCACCAAGCCGTAAGGGTCGGGCAGCACCACTTCGTCATCGGCTTCGAAATCCAGCAGGCTTTTGTAGAACAGCACCCAACTGTCGAGGCTGTCCGCCGGCAGCGCCATGGCCATATGATCGATGCGCAACAAGCCACCGCTGGCAGGTGTGGCCACTTGCAGGTTGAAATCGGTGTCGTACAGCCCGCCTTCGCTGGGGTCCACCAGGTAGATCAGGCTGCCGTCCGGCGCACGCACCGCGGCCAATTCCAGCTCGTTGGGGCCGACCAGGCCGCGATAAGGCTGGCCCTTGTAGGCCACCGCCCGCTCCAGGGCCTTGGCGCTGTCCTTGACCCGAATCGCGGTGGCGCACAGCGATGGGCCATGGGCCTCGAAAAAGTTGTGGGCGAAAGAATAGGGTTCGCAGTTGAGGATCAGGTTGATGTCACCCTGGCGCAACAGGCTCACATTCTTCGAGCGATGCTGACCGGCCTTGGCGAAACCCAGGCGCTCCAGCCAGTGGGTCAGTTTGGCGCCGAGGCTTTCATCCACGGCAAATTCAAGAAACTCGATACCGTCATATTCGCTGGCCGCCGGGGTTTCAAACAGGATGTCCACGGGCGCAGCGGGGGCTTGTTCAGCCAGGCGTTGGCGGGTTTTTTCTTCCAGGTATAACAGTGACCGCAAGCCATCCGCCGCATTCGCCCGAGTCGGCGCGGCGCGGAAACCGTCGTTGAAAATTTCCAGGGACAACGGCCCGGTGTAGCCACTCTGGATGATTGGAGCAAGAAAGCCCGCCAGGTCGAACTCGCCCTGCCCCGGGAAGCAGCGGAAATGCCGGCTCCACTCCAGCACATCCATGGCCAGGATCGGCGCGTCGGCCATTTGCACAAAGAAAACCTTGTCGCCGGGGATCTGCGCAATGGCGCTGGGGTCGCCCTTGAGCGACAAGGTGTGGAAGCTGTCGAGCAACACGCCCAGGCTTGGGTGATCGATCTGGCGCACCAGGTTCCACACCTGCTGCCAGGTGTTCACATGCTTGCCCCAGGCCAATGCTTCATAGCCGATGCGCAGGCCGCGCTTGCCCGCGTGTTCGGCCAGCAGGCTCAAGTCATCGAGCAGAATACGTTCGTCGCCCACGCTGTCGGCCGAGGCATTACTGCACACCAATACCAGGTCGGTTCCCAGCTCTTGCATCAAGTCAAACTTGCGCTCGGCGCGCTCCAGGTTGCGCGCCAGGCGGTCGCGGCGGCATCCTTCGAAGTCGCGAAACGGTTGGAACAAGGTGATGGCAATGCCCAGGTCGGCGCACATCTGCCTGACTTCCCGGGGGCTGCCGTCGTAATACAACAAATCGTTCTCGAAGATTTCCACCCCATCAAACCCGGCGGCGGCAATAGCCTCAAGCTTTTCCGGCAGGGTGCCGCTCAAGGACACAGTGGCAATAGAACGTTGCATGGAAGACTCCCGGCAATTGTTGTTTGTGGCAAATTATTCGCCCCCAGCCTACAGGCAGCAATTAAAATGTACGAACCGGTTAGTTTTTGGTGCGATTATCGAACACTATGCCCGTTTGGCGAATTGACGACTTTTTAACCACTGCGCACCATCGACCGGGCAATTCGTTCACGTAACAAAGACCCAGAACACACCATAAGAATTTCAAAAAAACGGGTACGACCTCATGCCTCTGCAAAATCCAGCCCTGGCCACGCGCCCGGGCAACCCGCACGCCGGCATCGGCGACAAGATCCGCGGTGCCCTGGCCGTGGGTAAAACGCGCTGGGGCATGCTGGCCCTGGTGTTTTTTGCCACCACCCTGAATTACATCGACCGCGCCGCCCTGGGCGTGATGCAACCGATCCTGGCCAAAGAAATGAGCTGGACGGCGATGGACTACGCCAACATCAACTTCTGGTTCCAGGTCGGCTACGCCATCGGCTTTGTGCTGCAAGGTCGCCTGATCGACCGCGTAGGCGTCAAGCGCGTGTTCTTTTGCGCCGTGCTGCTGTGGAGCCTGGCCACCGGCGCCCACGGTCTGGCCACTTCGGCGGTGGGCTTTATGGTCTGCCGATTTATCCTCGGCCTGACCGAAGCCGCCAACTACCCCGCCTGCGTCAAGACCACACGTTTGTGGTTCCCGGCGGGTGAACGTGCGGTGGCCACCGGCATCTTCAACGCCGGCACCAACGTCGGCGCGATGATGACACCGATGCTGCTGCCGTTGATCCTGCACGTGTGGGGCTGGCAGGCGGCGTTCCTGTGCATGTCGGCACTCGGTGCGATCTGGCTGGTGTTCTGGGGGTTGAAGTACTACAACCCGGAAGACCACCCAAGCGTTAAACAATCGGAACTGGACTACGTGCAACAGGAAGTCGAGCCCGAACAGCCCCGCGTGCCGTTCAGCCGCATCCTGCGTATGCGTGGCACCTGGGCCTTCGCCATCGCCTACGCGCTGACTGCGCCGGTGTTCTGGTTCTACCTGTACTGGCTGCCGCCGTTTTTGAACCAGCAATACAACCTGGGCATCAACGTGACGCAGATGGGCATTCCGCTGATCATCATTTACCTGACCGCCGACTTCGGCAGCGTGGGAGGCGGGATTCTGTCGTCATTCCTGATCGGCCGCGGGATGAACTCGATCAAGGCGCGGCTCTTGTCGATGCTGCTGTTCGCCTGCTGCATAGTCGGTGTGATCATGGCGGCCGGCTCCAGCCAGCTGTGGGTCGCGGTGTTCGCCATCTCCCTGGCCATCGGCGCCCACCAGGCCTGGACCGCCAACATCTGGAGCCTGGTGATGGACTACACGCCCAAGCACATGATGAGCACGGTGTTCGGCTTCGGCGGCATGTGCGCGGCCATCGGCGGCATGTTCATGACCCAGATCGTCGGCCATATCCTCACGGTGACCAACAACAACTACACAGTGTTATTCACCCTGATCCCGGCGATGTACTTCATTGCGCTGACCTGGATGTACTTCATGGCACCGCGCAAGATTCCTACCGTCGACCTTTGACCTACCTGCGCCGCTGCTGCCAGGCAGCGGCCAACCCGCTCATGCAGATCACCCCGATACCGACCACCGTGGTTGTATCGGGGGTATGGCTGAACACCAGCCAGCCCAACAACCCCGCAAACACAATCTGGCAATAGCCAAACGGCGCCAGCAAGGCCGGCGCCGCAAAGCGGAACGCCTGGGTGAGCATCAGGTGTGCCGTCATCCCGCAGGTCCCCAGTGCCAGCATCAGCACGCCATGCCACAGGCTCGGCACCTGCCAGAAGAACGGCACCATGGCGCTCATGACCAGGGTATTGCACAGCCCGGCGAAGAAGTTGCTGGTGGTCGGCGTATCGAACTTACTGAGGATGCGCGTCAACAGTTGGTAAAAACAGAAGAACGTCGCCGAACACAACGGCAGCAGCACCGCCGGCGTGAACAGTTCGCCGCCGGGATGGATGATGACCAGCACCCCGATAAAGCCGCAGATCACCGCCAGCCACTGGCCGCGTGTCACATGTTCGCCCAACAGCGGCACCGACAGCGCTGTCACCAGGATCGGCGCGAGGAAGTTCACCGCCGTGGCCTCGGCCAATGGGATGTAGTGCAATGCGGCGGTGAAAAACAGGCTGGTGCCCAACAGGCACAAGGCACGTACCACCTGCATACCCGGGCGCTTGCTGCGCAGCACGCGCAAGCCTGATTGCGGCAGGAAGATCCCGGCCATCAGCAGGGTGTGCACCAGGTAGCGCGCCCACACCACCATCACAATGGGGTAGAACCCGGCCAGGTATTTGGACAAGGCGTCGTGGCTGGAGAACAGGAACGTCGCCACCACAATCAGCAGGATGCCTTTGAAGGGATGGTTGACGCCTGAGAGGGGGGTACTGACAGTCATGGAATTCTCTTGCTGGCGGGCTGAACGCGATGGTACTCAACCCGGTAATCTAGCAGCCGGGCCAGCGCCTGCTCCAAGAGCATAACCAAACAGCGGGCGAACAGCGCACTAAATCACTGGAATCGAGTCCAACCCTGCACGCTCGCCCAGGCGTTGCACACTTTTTAATCAAGGCCTTGCCGCTATGAAAAAAATCCTGTTTGTTCTGTCTGCCCTCGCCCTGCTTACCGCCTGCGATAAAGCCAAGGAAGCCCCCAAGTCCGCGCCGCCGTCTGTACAGGCGACCCTGGTGCCGCAAACGCCGCCCACCGATCAATGGGTCGGCAAATGGATCGGCGTCGAAGGCTTGCACCTGACCATCGCCAAGGACGACAGCATCGGCCGCGGCCACTACCTTCTGACCATGCAATACGGCCTCGACGCCGACAGTTCCGGCACCTTCAAAGGTGAAGCGAACGAAGATGGCATCGCCTTCACCCGCCCCGACGGCCCGCAGCTGTTGCGCGCCGGAGACGGCGCCGCCACCGGCCTGAAATGGCTGGCGGATAAAAAAGACTGCCTGATCGTGACCACCGGCGAAGGCTATTGCCGTTAATACCGACCATAATCAATCACGGTTAGCACACAGAGGAATGCTCCCATGCTATGGAAAAAAGGCCGACGCAGCGACAACGTGGTGGATGCCCGCGATGACAGTGGCGGCGGCGGTGGCGGTATGCGCTTTGGCGGCGGCAAGGGCCTGAGCCTGACGGCCATTGTGCTGGTCGTAGGTATTGGCTGGCTGACCGGGCAAGACCCGATGCAGATCCTCGGCCAGTTGACGGGGCAGATGGAGCAGGCGCCGTCGGTGAGTTCGCAATCGCGCCAGGCGCCACCGGCCAATGATGAGCACGCCGACTTTGTGCGGGCGGTGTTGGGCGATACCGAAGACACCTGGGGCCAGGTGTTCCAGGAAAACGGCCTGGCCTACAAGAACCCAAAGCTGGTGCTGTTCCGTGGCCGGGTGAACTCCGCCTGCGGTGGCGCCACCTCGGCCAGCGGCCCGTTCTATTGCCCGGCTGACCAGCAGGTCTACCTGGACCTGGATTTCTTCCGCGAAATGTCGCAACGCTTCCAGGCCGCCGGCGATTTCGCCCAGGCCTACGTGATCGCCCACGAAGTCGGGCATCACGTGCAAACCCTGCTCGGCATCTCGTCCAAGATCCAGGCGGCGCGCCAACAGGGTCGGCAAATGGAAGGCGATGGCGGCCTGCTGGTACGCCAGGAGCTGCAAGCCGACTGCTTTGCCGGGGTGTGGGCCAATCGGGCGCAAAAACGCCTGAACTGGCTGGAGCCCGGCGATATCGAAGAAGCCCTGAATGCAGCCAACGCCATTGGCGATGACCGCTTGCAGCAACAGGGGCAAGGGCGCGTGGTGCCGGACTCGTTTACCCACGGCACCTCGGCGCAACGGGTACGCTGGTTCAAGACTGGCTTCGCACAGGGCCAGATCACTCAATGCGATACCTTCGCGGCCAAGAGTCTCTAAATGATCAAACGATTGGGGGTGCTGCTGGGTGTGTTCGTGTCCTGCTGCACCCTGGCGGCTGAACACGGCGTCAAGGTGGTCAGCCCCGATCGCTTTCATCTGGAGGCGGGCGACCTCAGCCTCGGCGTAAGCCAGGACTGGCGCCAGCCGCTGCCCAAGGTCACGCGTGCGCTGATCATCGTGCACGGCCGCCTGCGCAATGCGCAGACCTATCTGCAAAGCGGTATCGACGCCGCCACCCATGCCGGGGTCGGCGGCACTACGCTGGTGATCGCGCCGCAGTTTCTGAATCAATCGGACGTGAAGCGTAACCATCTGGGCAATCAGGTATTGCGTTGGAAGGGCAACGACTGGATGGCTGGCGAAGCTTCCACCGCGCCTGGGCAGGTCAGTTCTTATGGCGCTCTGGACCAGATCATCAAGCACCTGGGCAACCGCAAGCTGTTCCCGGCGCTGAAGGAAATCGTGATCGCCGGGCATTCCGGTGGCGGCCAGGTCGTCCAACGCTTCGCCCTCACCGGCCATGAACACCCGTTGCTGCAAACCGAAGGCATCAGCCTGCGGTACGTGGTGGCCAACCCATCGTCCTACGCCTACTTCAGCCCGCAGCGGCCGGTGCCGTTCGATACGGCCAGTTGCCCAAGCTTCAACGACTGGAAATACGGCATGCAAAAGCTGCCCGATTACGTGGGTGACCGAGGCGCCCAGCAACTGGAAAAAGCCTACGTCTCACGCGACATCACTTACCTGTTGGGCCAGCAGGACACCGACCCCAACCACCCGGCACTGGATAAAAGCTGCGAGGCCGAAACCCAGGGTGCGTATCGGCTGATTCGTGGGCACAACTACTTTGGCTACCTCAAACTGCGCCATCCGCAGTTGAGTCACGAGCTGGTGGAAGTGCCAGGGGTGGGGCATGACGGGGATAAGATGTTTACCTCGCCAGAGGGAGAAAAGGTGCTGTTTGCCCAGTAGCACCTGAAGGAACCCAATCAAAATGTGGGAGGGGGCTTGCTCCCGATAGCGGTGTGCCAGCTAAACATAGGCTGGCTGACACACTGCAATCGGGAGCAAGCCCCCTCCCACATTTGATCTCCGTCGCCTGGGTTAGATCATTCGGCGCAGCGCCGCACAATCCTCGGCATGCCAATCCGCCAACTCCGGCCACGGGTTATCCGGCAAGTTCACCAACACCGTCCTGGCCCCCGCCGCCCGGCCACAATCCAGGTCAAAGCGATAATCCCCGACCATCACCATCTCGCTCGGCGCTACCCCCCAGGCCGCAGCCAGTTTCAACAGGCCACCCGGATCAGGCTTGTGCGGCGCGTCATCCCGCCCCAGCACATCCTCAATGGCAAAGCAGTCCGCCAAGCCAATCGCTTGCAGAGTGATATGGGCCAATTCCCGCGCATTACGGGTCAGGATGCCCAGGCGATAACCACGCCCGGCCAATTCCCTTACCAACTCAACGGCACCTTCGGCCGCGACCGACCCCAGCGCCAACTCGCGCTCATGCTCCAGCAGCCAGGCATGTTTGGCTGCCGCGACATCCGCCGGCAATGCAGCCAGGTGCGTGAGGATGTCGTCCTCAGGCGCAATCTCCAACGCCACGCGAATGGCGGCAAAGTCATGCACTGCCACCGTCAGCGTGCCGTCCATGTCGAACACCCAATGTTTAACGTCTGACAGGCTCATGCCCAGTCCTTGCGATGGCGGATCAAGCCTTCCTGGGTCACCGATGCCACCAGTTGCCCGGCGCGGTTGTACACGCTGCCGCGGGAGAAACCCCGGGAATTGCCGGCCCATGGGCTATCCATGGCGTACAGCAACCAGTCATCGGCACGCAGGTCGGCGTGGAACCACAGCGCGTGGTCGAGGCTGGCCACCTGCATGTCTTTTTGCCACACGGTCTTGCCGTGGGGCAGCAACGAGGTGGTCAACAGGCCGAAGTCCGAGGCGTAGGCCAGCAAGTACTTATGCAGCGCCGGCGAATCCGCCAGGGCGCCGTCGGCACGAAACCACACGTACTTGACCGGGTCGGACGGCTGCGGGTTGAACGGGTCTTTTTCGGTGACCGGGCGCACTTCGATGGGCTTGGGGCACAGCAGCTTGTCGCGCATGTGCTCGGGGATCAGGTGCGCACGCTGTTGGGTCAGCTCCAGCTCCGACGGCAGATTCTCCGGGCCCACCACCACCGGCATGGTGGTCTGGTGCTCGAAGCCAGCTTCGTCGTACTGGAACGAGGTGGTACAGGTAAAGATCGGATGGCCCTTTTGAATCGCGGTGACACGGCGCGTGCTGAAGCTGCCGCCATCGCGCACGCGGTCCACCGAATACACCACCGGCAACGCGGCATCGCCAGGGCGCAAGAAATAACCGTGCAGGGAATGCACATGCCGCGCTTCTTCTACGGTCTGGCTGGCCGCCGACAACGACTGGCCGAGCACCTGGCCGCCGAACAACTGGCGAAAGCCCAGGTCCTGGCTGCGGCCGCGAAAGAGGTTCTCCTCGATCGGCTCCAGGGTCAGCAAGTCCACCAGATCTTCCAATACTTGGCTCATAGAGCAACTCCTACAATCAATAGGGCATTCCGGGCTGCTTATCCGTGCAGCGTGTCCAACCATTGGGCGCGGGTGATGCGGTACAAAACATGCGGGCGCAGCGGGTCACCGGCTGCGACTTTGGGGTGTTCGAAATCTGCCTGCGGATCGTAATGCATACCGATGGCCTGCATGACTTTTTGTGACGGCAGATTGGCCTCGGTGGTAAAGGCGACGACTTCGTCCAACTGCAAGCGATCAAAGCCGCAGCGCAGTGCGGTCCAGGCCGCCTCACTGGCATAGCCCAGGCCCCAATGCTCACGGGCCAGGCGCCAACCAATCTCCACCGCCGGGGTGAAGCCCGCTTCGAAGCTGACATTCGCAAGGCCCGTCACGCCGATAAATTCACCGGTGTCTTTGCGCTGCAACGCCCAGAAACCAAAGCCATATTCAGCAAAATGCCCGCGAATCCGACCGATCAGCGCGGCGCTTTCCAAGTGGCTCAATTTAGCCGGAAAGTAGCGCATCACCTGCGAGTCAGCGCACATGCGCGCAAATTCCGGCAGGTCGCTGTCGCGCCATTGACGCAGCACCAGCCGTGCACTTTCCAATTCCAGTATCGGCTCCATGGGTCCCCCTGCCTTGCCATGTGCGTGAGTGTACAGCGCTGTTAAGATCCTTCGCAGGTTCCCGTCAGAAAATCCCATGCCCTTGCCATTGATCTACCACGAAGACTACAGCCCTGAGTTCCCGGCGGACCACCGCTTCCCCATGGACAAGTTTCGCCTATTGCGTGACCACCTGGTGGACAGTGGCCTGACCCAGGACAGCCAATTGCTGCGCCCGCAGCTGTGCCCGGCAGACATCCTGGCCCTGGCCCATGAACCTGGGTATATCGAACGCTACATGGGCGGCGAACTGTCTCGCGAAGACCAGCGCCGCCTCGGCCTGCCCTGGAGCGAAGCCCTGGCGAGGCGCACCGTGCGTGCGGTGGGTGGCTCGATACTGGCGGCTGAACAGGCCCTCGAACATGGCCTGGCCTGCCATTTGGCCGGTGGTACCCACCACGCCCATTACGATTATCCGGCGGGATTCTGCATTTTCAACGACCTGGCAGTGATCAGCCGCTATCTGCTGGCCAGCGGCCGGGTCAATCGCGTGCTGATCTTCGATTGCGACGTGCACCAGGGCGATGGCACCGCACGCATCCTCCACGACACACCGGACGCCATCACCGTGTCGCTGCACTGCGAAAAGAACTTCCCGGCACGCAAGGCCCAAAGCGACTGGGACATCCCGCTGCCCATGGGCATGGGCGATGCCGACTACCTCAAGGTAGTGGATGACGCGCTCAACTACTTGCTGCCGCTCTACCAGCCCGACCTGGTGCTGTACGACGCTGGCGTGGATGTACACAAGGACGACGCCCTCGGTTACCTCAAGCTGACAGACGCAGGCGTCGCCGCCCGCGATGAAAGCGTGATGCGCCACTGCCTGGGCCGCGACATACCGGTGATGGGCGTGATCGGCGGCGGTTACAGCAAAGACCGCCCCGCCCTCGCCCGTCGTCACGGCATCCTGCATCACAGCGCGCAGCGGGTGTGGACGTCATCAGGCTGTCATTGAATTCTGGGTGTTACTCACAATGCCTGTGGAACGGCCTGTGGATAACTTGAGCGTAAGCGGCTGCAAGCGAGTG
Source organism: Pseudomonas sp. B329 (assembly GCF_023127835.1). Classification (NCBI taxonomy): domain Bacteria; kingdom Pseudomonadati; phylum Pseudomonadota; class Gammaproteobacteria; order Pseudomonadales; family Pseudomonadaceae; genus Pseudomonas; species Pseudomonas sp. B329. The sequence goes on from NZ_SPKP01000021.1 coordinate 159,802, forward strand.
GCCGCATGGCCTGTAGGAAAGTGTACGTTTTTTGATCAGGCAGCGGCGTCGTGGTCGGGTAGAATGCTCGGCCTATTCACATCACCGTAGCCCTGCCCATGCCTCAGACTTCTGCCCACCACGTCTCCATTATCGGCGGCGGCCCCGCCGGGCTGATGGCCGCCGAAGTCTTGAGCCAGGCGGGCGTGCGCGTGTACCTGTACGACGGCATGCCTTCAGTGGGGCGCAAGTTCCTGTTGGCAGGTGTGGGCGGCATGAATATCACCCACTCCGAAGCCTACCCGGCGTTTCTGTCGCGCTACGCCGAACGCGCCCCGCACATGGCCCCGCTGCTGCGCAGCTTCGGCGCCGAGGCGTTGTGCGAATGGATCCATGGCCTGGGTATCCAGACCTTTGTCGGCACCTCCGGCCGCGTATTTCCTACCGACATGAAAGCCGCGCCGCTGTTGCGCGCTTGGCTCAAGCGCCTGCGGGATCAAGGTGTGGTTATCCACACCCGGCATCGTTGGACCGGTTGGAATGCCGAGGGCGATTTACTTATCCACAGCCCGGACGGCGACAAAGTTGTCCACAGCGACGCGGTGTTGCTGGCCCTGGGCGGCGGCAGTTGGTCGCGCCTGGGCTCTGACGGTGCGTGGCTGAACCTGTTTGAAGGCAAAGGCCTGCCCTATGTGCGCCTGCAACCGAGCAACTGCGGGTTCGAAGTGTCGGCGTGGAGCGAGTTGATGGTCAGCAAATTCGCTGGCGCACCGTTGAAAAACGTCGCCATTGGCCTGGGGGATGACAAGCCTCGGCTGGGTGAATGCGTGATAACCGCCACCGGTATTGAAGGCAGTTTGATTTACGCCTTGTCGGCGCCAATTCGCGAAGCGATCAACCGCAGCGGTGCAGCCACGGTGCATATCGATTTGCTGCCGAGCAAGCCGCTGGACAAAGTGCAGGCCGCATTGGCCAAGCCCCGGGGTTCGCGGTCGATGAGCAAGCACTTGCACAGTCAGTTGGGGTTGGATGGCGTGAAAGCCGCCCTGCTGCGCGAGCTGACGCCCGCTGAACACTTCACCGATCCGGCGCAGTTGGCAGTGGATATCAAGGCGTTGCCGCTGACATTGGTGAGGACGCGGCCGATGGATGAGGCGATCAGTACGGCGGGGGGTGTGCCGTTTGAAGCGCTGGATGAGCGGTTGATGCTCAAGCCATTGCCTGGGGTGTTTTGTGCGGGGGAAATGCTGGACTGGGAGGCGCCCACTGGTGGGTATTTGCTGACGGGGTGTTTTGCCAGTGGCAGAGCGGCTGGGCTGGGGATGTTGGAGTGGCTTAATCGCTGAGATCTGGGGTGGGTTCAAAGCCGCCATCGCAGGCAAGCCAGCTCCCACCTTTGACTGTATTCACAATTTAAAGGTGGGAGCTGGCTTGCCTGCGATGAGGCCATCAGCCACAGCGCAAAATCACTTCTTCTTACTCGGCCCGGTATTGAAAACCGGCACCTTGCGCACCGGCTTGATCGACGGCTCAGCCGGCGCCACGTCACCACTGTCCACCCACTTGCCCAGGTTGCGCTTGCCGCCACCACCGGACGCTTTGGGTTTCTTCGGTTTTTTCGGCTTCTTCACCACCTGCCCGCTGGCATCGGTATCCGGTACACGATGCTCCGGCTCGAAATCCGCTTCCATTTTGCGGGTAAGGGTCTGGCGGGTCAGCATCTCGATCGCCGAGAGCATGTTCACCTCATCAGCGCACACCAGGGAAATCGCCTCCCCAGTGTTGCCCGCGCGCCCGGTACGGCCAATACGGTGGATGTAGTCTTCGGCCACGATCGGCAGGTCAAAGTTGACCACCAGCGGCAGGTCTTCGATATCCAGGCCACGGGCCGCCACATCAGTGGCCACCAGGATTTGCACCTCGCTGGTCTTGAAGCGGTCCAGTGCGCGTTGGCGGGTAGCTTGGGGCTTGTCGCCATGGATGCCGTCGGCGTTGATGCCCAGGCCCTGCAACTTGTCCACCAGGGCGTCCACGCCGTTGCGGGTCTTGGCGAATACCAATACCTGCTTCCAACGGCCCTTGCGCATCAGGTGCACAAACAGTTCCGGCTTGCGCTTCTTGTCCACCGGCACCACCCACTGCTTGACGGTGTTGGCAGCGACGTTGCGCGGGCTGACTTCGATGCTCAGCGGGTCGTTGAGCATCTGCCCAGCCAACAGGCGGATGTCATCGGAGAAGGTCGCAGAGAACAACAGGGTCTGGCGCTTTTTCGGCAACATGCGATAAATGTTGGCAAGCTCTTCGGAGAAGCCCAGGTCGAGCATACGGTCGGCTTCATCCAGCACCAGGGTTTGCAGCTGGTTGAGCTTCAGCGCGTTCTGGCGGAACAGGTCGATCAGGCGGCCAGGGGTGGCGACCAGAATGTCGACGCCTTTGCGCAGCTTCATCATCTGCGGGTTGATGCTTACCCCGCCGTATACCGCGTAGGTGGTCAGCGGCAGGTGCTGGGCATATTCAGCGACGCTGGCGTGAACCTGCTCGGCCAGTTCGCGAGTCGGGCACAGGATCAGCGCACGCGCCGAGTTGGCGGCGACTTTCGGCCCTTCCATGGTCAGCAGTTGCAGCAGCGGCAAGGCGAAACCTGCGGTCTTGCCGGTGCCGGTCTGGGCCGCGGCCATCAGGTCGCGACCGGCCAGCACCGCCGGAATGGCTTGCGCCTGCACCGGCGTCGGGGTCTGGTAGCCAAGCGTCTCAAGGGCGCGCAGCAAGGGTTCGATCAGGCCAAGGGTGGCGAAAGTCATGTAGTTACCGTAGGAAAAATTCAGCGCAAGGGCGTAATGCGCGGCAGTTTACCTTATTTCCGGCTTGGGCTTGCGCCACTGGGGCAGGCTGATCAGCAACACGGCGCTGATGATCACCAGCATCGCCAAGGCTTCTTCCAGGCCGATGGTCTCACCGACGAATACAATCCCCAGCAACACCGCCACAGCCGGGTTCACGTAGGCATAGCTGGTCGCCGCTGCCGGACGCACATGCTTGAGCAGATACATGTAGGCGTTAAAGGCGATGATCGAACCGAATACCGTCAAGTAGGCCAGGGCCAGCCAGCCTTCCAGCGGCGGCATGGCCTGCAGGTGCTCGCCCGACAGCGCGCTGACAATCAGCAGCGCCACGCCGGCCACGAGCATTTCTGCGGCACTGGCCATGGCGCCCTGGGGCAGTGGCAGGTGGCGGCTCCACACCGAGCCGAAAGCCCAGGAGGCCGCCGCGACCAACAGCAAAACTGCACCCGATGGGCTTGATTGCAAGGTACTGCCCATATTGAGCATGGCGATGCCGATGATGCCCAGAATCACCCCGGCCCACTCCAGCCGCGTATTACGCGCGCCCCAGAAAAACCCGCACAGCAGGGTAAACAACGGCACGGTCGCCACGGCCAATGCCGCCACACCGGACGACACGCCCATATGTTCGGCCACGCTGACACCACCATTGCCCACGGTGAGCAACAAAATGCCGATCATCCCGGCGGCCTTCCACTGCGGCCAGGTTGGCGCCGGCACCCCGCGCCACCTGAGGAAGCCATACATCAACACACCCGCCGTGCAAAACCGAATCCCCGCCAGCAACAGCGGCGGCCAGTACTCCACGCCGATGCGGATCACCAGGTAAGTGGAACCCCAGATCACATACAACGCAAAAAAGGCGGCGATCAACGGTAAGGGAAAGCGACGTGGGCCAGGCATTGGGCGGCTCTATGGCAGGAAAAGGGAGACTTATTCTAGAAACGAAGGTGGATAAACTTAAGTTACAAAACCTGTTTAAACCGCCCATACACTTTTCAAACCATGGTTATGAGGGCTATAACCCGTGCTTTCGAAAGCCACGCGCCACCGGAGCCTTACCATGGACAAATACGACCGAATGCTGCTCAGCGCCCTGCTTGAAGATGGCCGTGCTTCCTACGCGCAACTGGCGCGCACCGTGAACCTCTCCGCCCCCGCCGTGGCCGAACGCGTGGCCAAGCTTGAGGCCAGCGGAGTGATCACCGGATACCAGGCCAAAGTGGATCTATCCAAAGTCGGTTTGCCGATTCAGTGCGTAATTGAACTGCGGCTGACCAATCACGGCAGCCAGAAGGTGTACGACGCCCTGGCGCAAATTCCCGAACTGACCGAATGCCACCGGGTCACGGGCGACCCGTGCGTGATCATGCAAGCGGCGGTAGGCACCATGCCGCAGCTGGAAGACCTGATTAATCGAGTGGCGAAGTTCGGGTTCAGCAAGACCTCGATTATTTTGTCCAGCGCCATAGAGCGGCGGGTGCCGTTGGGGCAGTTGGAAGCCAATGGGAAAAATGGTGGCTGAGCGATCGCCATCGCGGGCAAGCCCGGCTCCCACAGGGATCGCGTACTGCCAACTGTGGGAGCTGGCTTGCCTGCGATGGCGTCAGTGGCCTCACCGAAGAGTCGAACGCTGAACAATCAAATCGACTACCTGCTCAATCGTAGTGATGTGTTCCCAATCCTCCTGCGTCGCTTGCAACTTGAACTGCCACTTGATCTGCATGACAAAGCAGGTCAGGTCGTCATCAATGATGTCGAAGTCATGGATGAAATCGGTTTGCTCCGTCACTTCGCTTCGGTCGATAAAACCGATGATATCGACGAATAGCTGGATCACTTTTTTGCTGATGTCGGCTCTGGTCAGGCTACCTTCCATTTCTCGCCTCATAGGCACACTTACCAATACTGACTAGGTCAAAGACTGCAAGCCCGGCAGCGACGAAGGGGATGCCTCGCCCGATGATGCCAAATACCCGGACCGTGCCAAACGTTGCCTTTGCCATTCTGGCCATGGAGGGTTGCTTGATCAACGTACGAGGGAAAAGCGCATTCCGATCAGGCTAGCCAGGTTCGTGGTTTTGCTGGAGCTGACGTGAACCCAAGCACCCACCGCAGTTTTGCTTATCGGTATGCCCGCCGCACCAGTGATCACGGTGGCTGCCGTGAGGCCGTAGTGTTGCTGTGTACATTTCCAGAGTTCATCAAACGTCGTATCGGGCACAGCGGGGTCAGCGTGAATCGGCTTGAGTAACTGGTAATGAGGGCCATGACTCCAACCTGGCGAACTCGGCAACGCTATGACTGCCGGGCAGCTTGTCATCGTGTTCCCCACATGAAACGCCATGCTTGAACTGGAACCCAGATCAATGCCATTTGATTCGAGCTCCAACTTGCTTCGCACGATCGCTGTATGAAGGTCGCTTTCCTGCATGTTCTTTGTCCCTGTGCGTGAATGACACACAGGATGGTAGGCCGCAGTAAAACTCGATGGATGAGTAAAGAGGAAAACCAGAAAGGTCCTAGATCATAGCCGGATTTGGCCTACCGACCATTCAGCGCCCAGGTGAAAGAGACCTCAAAACCCCAGTGTTTCAGTGGCCAGCAAGACCAATCCCTTTCATTTGCGGGACGTTTCCTAGAGAATCCCACGGCCTTGTTTCCGTCGCATCAAGTAGCTAGTCTCGCTGCTTCATCGAATGTTCGGTGAACGGACGTGCAAGTCCGACGACGGTAATACGCAACAGCCCTAGCTCCCAACGCCTGGTTTTAGTCCACGCGTTATGCGTTATGGCAGCTGTACGCGGGAGATCTTCGGATCTACCGGACTCCGTCTCGGTCTTGCACACCTGCGTACTGCTGCCACCCTAATTCGTGTGCAAGCGAACGGTTGCAGCTTCTTACCTGACGGAGAAGCTTCACCATGGCCAAAAAAGTCACCCCCGACCCACCCAAGTCCAAAACCGACTTCCTCAGCGAAGACGCCCTGCTCCACCGTCGTGCCATCGACTACTACCTCAAGGCATCCGCCCCGGGTGCGCCCATTTTTATCCTGAATGACAACCTGAGCTTCGAAGACGCCCTGGCCCATGCGGCGGATTTGTTGCATTGCGCGGTGGAGACGGCACATGCCTCGGGAGAGGTGATGAAGGCGCCGCAGCGGGCGGTGATGCATTTGGTGGAGATGGCGAAGGGAGTGGTGGACCAGGCGTTGGCGTGCACACAGCCTCGATAGGCGCCGCATCACTAAATGTGGGAGGGGGCTTGCTCCCGATGGCGGTGTATCAGCCAGCTTATTTTTAGCTGACACACTGCTATCGGGAGCAAGCCCCCTCCCACATTTGGATCTTTGGTGTTCTTGAGAGGGTGGCTGGTTTAGAACCCGCGATGCTTTTTCAGGTGCTCATTGATTTTGGCGGCAGGCACTTTCTGCAAGGTGCATAACAGGTCATGGGACAGTTCGCGCAGGCCGTGGGTCTGGCGCAGTTGCTGGGCCAGGTGGGCCGTGAGGTTGGCGGCCATTTCCGCATCCGCCAGCGCCCGGTGAGCCTGGCCGGTGTGGGGCAGTTTGGCGTAGGCGTTGAGGGTGCCGAGTTTGTGGTTGGGCGCAGCCGGCATCAGGCGGCGGGCCAGCAGCAGGGAGCAGGCGAATTTCTGCAGGCGGGTGCGGCGGATCAGGCCGAGCTCATAGTCCCAGAACTTCTGGTCGAAGGCGGCGTTGTGCGCCATCAAGGGCGTGGTGCCGACGAACTCATTGACCTCGTTCATCACTCGCTCAGCCGGTGGCGCACCGCGCAGCATGGCGTTGCTGATGCCGGTGAGCTGTTCGATAAAGGCCGGTACGCGCACACCGGCGTTCATCAGGCTCTGGTAGCGGTCCACGATTTGACCGCGCTCGAGGATGACCACGCCAATCTCCGTGGCCCGGCATTGGCTGCTGGGGGTGATGCCGGTGGTTTCAAAGTCGATGACCGCTATACGTTCCAAACCTGCTCCAACTCCATTCAACAATCTATTTCTATTTGAGCAACAACGCGCCTTCGATCGGCACGTAGTGGCTGGCGGCGCGTATCAATGAGTTGGCCGTCAGCCCCGGCACGCCGTAGGCCACGGCCCGCACGCCATGCTTTTGGATGATGCGTTCGAGCAGCATGTCGAAATCGCCGTCACCGGAGGCCAGTACGATTTCGTCGACATGGTCGGCGGCGTCCATGATGTCGAGGGTGATGCCCACGTCCCAGTCGCCCTTGGCCGAGCCATCGCTGCGCTGGATATACGGCTTGAGTTTTACCGTAAAGCCCAGGTTGCGCAGGATCTGCTGGAATTGCTGCTGCTTGCTGTCGCCACGGTCGATGGCATAGGCATAGGCCTCGACAATCTGCCCGCGAGCGCTGATGTCAGCCCACAGGGCGGCGTAGTTGAAGTGGCAGCCATAGGCTTGGCGCACGGTGTAGTAGAGGTTTTGTACATCGGCGAACACTGCAATTTTCTTCACCGCACTTCCTCATGGACAGCCAGGCGCCAGCGCCCGGAAAGGGCGCCAGTATGCCAGCCAAGGGAGCGTTTCCGGGAAAAAATCAGACCGGAGCGCCGTGGCGCCCCGGGCCAAGAGGTGTCAGACGAAGGAATCGTCGTCGCCGAAGGAAGAGGAATCGTCGGAATAATCGCTGTCAGCCAAGTTGTCAGAGTTGTTGCCCCAACTGTCATTGCCGGCAAACTTCTGGTCATCGTTGCCCCAGTCACCCTGGTCGCTGGCCGGTGCCGGTTGTTCGATGATTTCTTCCACCACCTGTGGCTGCTGATTATGGTGGAACAGGCTGCTGATGCCTTCGGCGAGCAACACACCACCGGCCACACCGGCAGCGGTCTTCATGGCGCCGCCGAGGAAACCGCTGCCCACGGGTGCGCCAGCCGGTGCTTGCGGCGGCTGATAGTTTTGCTGCGGTGCTGGCTGGTTGAACGACGGCCGCGCCGGCTCACGCCAGCCGCCACCGGAGTTGTTCGGCGCAGGCTGTGGCTCACGGGAGCTACCGCCAAAGATGCTCGACAGGAACCCACCACCACTGGCCGGCGCCGGTTGCGCCGACTTGGCCCGCTGCAGTTCGTCCTGCAATTGCTGGATCTGTTGCGCCTGTTGCTTGTTTTGCGCATCCAGAGCCTGGAGCGCATGTTCCTGCACCAGCAATGACTGGGTCATGTAGTAGCCGGCGGCCGGCTGGCGAGTCATGTGCTCCTTGATCCGCGCTTCGGCCTGGGCGTCGCGGGGGGCTGAGTCCGTTTCGGCTTGCTGCAACCGTGAAAACAGTCCATCGATCAGGGTTTGCTCTTCGCTGTTCATGGCGACCTCGTTAGATTGCCGATAAAAAATTCCGGTCCCGCCTGTGATCAGGCCGGGTGCCTTCCAGTTATGGGGATGTTACGAGTTGTTTCAATGGTCTTTACTCAAGGTTTACGTTTGCGCCCCTTTGGACCCTGATCGGTTAAAGTGTGGCCCTCTGCTTCCAGGCCTGTGATGACCCTGATGAATCCGTTAGACGTTTTGCGCGACTCCTTGCGTTTTACCCAGCGCAACCTGGGCGCCATCGTGCAGTTGTGCCTGCCGTTGGTGATCCTTGAAGCCCTGCTGCAACAAATACTGGACCACACGCTGGGCCCGGATGCGTTTCCCGGCTAAAGCGTGGTCGTGGGTTTATTGGTGTACCCGCTGTACACCGGCGCCCTGATCCTATTTCTCGACGCCCGCACCCGTGGCGAGTCACCACGCACCAAGGATGTATGGGCCATGGCATTGAGCCTGTGGCCGCGCTTCGCCCTGCTGACGGCCATGAGCACGTTGTTGATATTGCTGGGCCTGTCGCTGTATTTCCTGCCGGGCTTGTGGCTGATGGTGGTGTTGGCGTTTGCCGAATACCTGCTGGTGCTGCGCGGTATGCCGGCCCTGGAGGCGATGAAGGAGAGTTTTCGCCTGACCCGCGGGCATTTCTGGCGAATCCTGGTGTGCCTGCTGTGCGTGATGACGCCGTTGTGGCTGCTCAAGGGTGCCAGCGTGGCGGCGTATCCCGAGCCCGCGCCGCTGCTGGGGCTGTTGATGGACAGTGCGCACAGCTTCCTGCAGTTGTTTACCAGCGTGGTGCTGTTCCGTTTATTCATGTTGATCGGTGGCGACGCCGACGCGCGGTGATATGCTCCGTGCCTCTTCTGACACGCATATAAGCCGAGCCGATGACCCGTTTATTGCGCATCACCCTGTTGAGCCTGTTGATCATCGCCGGCCTGCTGGCCGCGCTGATCTACAGCCTGACCTGGCGCCCTGCCGACAAAGAAACCCTGCCTGTCAGCTGCGTGGCACCCCGTGCGCCGACGCTGCTGCCGGGGCAGGCGCTCAAGGTCATGACCTGGAATGTGCAATACCTGGCCGGCAAGAACTACGTGTTCTGGTACGACACCCCGGACGGCAGCGGCCCGGACGATCGCCCTACTGTCGAAGACATGGCCTTCAGCCTCGACGAAGTGGCCCGGGTGATCCGCGACGAACAACCCGACATCCTGCTGTTGCAGGAGCTCGACGAAGGCGCCAAACCGTCCCACTATCAGGACCAGCTTGCGCTGTTGCAGGAGCGCCTGGTCGACCTCTACCCGTGCAGCGCCCAGGCCTTCGACTGGAAAGCCGACTTTGTGCCCAGCCTGCATATCTTCGGCAGCGTCGGGCGCAAGCTGGCGACACTCAGCCGCTACCAGATCGAGCACGCCGAACGCCTGCAACTGCCGACCGCCGATGCCAACGTCATCAGCCGCCAGTTCCAACCCAAGCCAGCTCTGCTGCTGACATATCTGCCCTTGAGCGATGGCGGCCAACTGGCGGTGCTCAACACCCGCCTGGACGGCGGCGCACCTGGGCGCAGCGCGGTGCAGGAGCAAGTGGCAAGCACGGTAAAACTGCTGGATAAACTCGAAGGTCGCGGCACACCCTGGTTGATTGGCGGGGATTTCAACCTGCTGCCACTGGGCCAGTTCCTGCGCCTGGACGCGGGCAAGCGTGGCCAGTACTCGCCGGACAGTGAGTTGCATCTGCTGTGGGACAAATACCCGATGATCCCCAGCAACAGCCAATCCAGTGGCATCGACCGTGAGAAATGGCTGACGCACTTCCCCAACGATCCAAGCCTTGATGGCCCGGATCGCACCCTGGATTACCTGTTCTACAGCTCGCGGATCAAACGCGTGGAAGCGAAGGTGCGGCAGGAAGATACGTTGCGTATTTCCAACCATCTGCCGGTGATCGCCCGCTTCCTGCTGCCTGCCGCACAATAACCCCTAGGGTTTCAACGCCTGGGCCCGCAGCGGCTTAAGCCACTCAAGGCTTTCAACCGTGGTGCCGGATGGGCGGTACTCACAGCCGATCCATCCTCGGTAGCCACGCTGCTCCAGCGCCGCGAACAAGGCGGCAAAGTCCATGGTCCCGGTGCCCGGCTCGTGACGCCCCGGGTTGTCGGCGATTTGTACATGGACGGTCCTGTCGTAAAACTGCGCCAGTACCCCGGCTGCGTCGCCGGTCAAAAGCTGGGCATGGTAAAGATCCAGAATCAGCCCGACACTCGTAAAGGTTTCCAGCACCTGTTGCGCCTTGTTGAAGTCAGACATGTAATAGCCCGGCATCGCCTGCGGGCAGATCACTTCAATAAGCGCGCGCAAACCCTGATCTTCGAGGTACTTGACCGCGTATTCCAGGTTACTTGCGTAGGCAGGCGCGCTCTCATCCTGGGGCGTGGTCACGCCAGACATGATGTGCACATCCGAGCAGTTCAGCGCCTTCGCATAGCGGGCCGCCTCGCGCAGCCCATCGCGAAATTCCTGCTCCTTGCCCTGCAAGGCAGCGATGCCTTTGGTAACACCTGCCGGCGCTGCGAACTGAATCAACGGCAGGTTGTATTGAGCCAGGTGATCGGCGAGCAGGCTGGCGTCAAATTCATAGGGCGATGGGAACTCCACCGCCCTGAAACCGGCAGCGGCGGCGGCTTCGATGCGTTGCAGAAAAGGCAATTCGTTGAACTGGAAACCGAGGTGAGCATTGAATTTGAGCATGGGTAACTATCCATCCTGGGAATAAACAAATCATCAGCCTGGAGCCTCATTCGCGGCTCCAGCGCCACGCTATTGAAAGTGGTCAGTGCAAATACTCATGCTCTTCGTATGGTATTTTCCCACTCCAGTGCGGTGGGGGCATCTGCCCCGACGGGAACGGACTGAAGCTAACCATTCGGAATAAAACCTGTGATCAAGAAAGACCTCGCCCTGCAGTTGGCCCCACGCGTCATCGACATGGTTCGCGCCCGTTCGATGAAAGCCGGTGAGCCCTTGCGCGAGCAGACATTTGCGCAAGCGCTCGGGGTGTCGCGCTCGCCGATCCGGCGGGTTTTTGCCTTGCTCGCCGAGTGGGACCTTGCCATTCAAGAGCCCAATCGTGGCTATTTCCTCAAACAAGGTGCCGGGCAGATTCAGGAAGCCGCAGTCCCTTGCGCCAGCGATCCGTTCGAGGACTTTTACCTTCGCGTGGTCGACGACATTCTGAGCGGAGAAATACCGGCGCACTTTTTCGAAGCGCAGTTGTTGCGACGCTATGAGGTGCCCCGGGGGCAGTTGCTCAAGGTGCTGAACCGGTTGGCCGGCGAAGCCATGGTGGAGCGTAAGCCAGGCCAAGGGTGGGGTCTGAAGGACTTCGTGCATAACACGCAGGCGCATATTCATAGCTACCGTTTCCGGATGGCCATCGAACCGGCGGCGCTGCTTGAGCCCGGTTATCAGGTCAATCACGCCGCGTTTGCCCAGGCCAGGCAACAGCAACAGGCCTTGATCGACGGCGAGATCCAGACCTTGTCCCGCGCGCAACTGTTCCAGCTGGGGGCCCAGTTTCACGAAATGATCGTGCAGTGCTCCGGCAATGTTTTTTTCATCGACGCCATACGCCACCAGAATCAGCTCAGGCGCTTTATGGGCTACAAGGCCAACATTGATCGCACGCGTCTTAAGGCGCAATGCCAGGAACACATCCATTTGCTCGACCTCATCGAGTCTGATCGGCGTGAAGAAGCCGCACAGTTTCTCTGGCGCCACCTGGATCAAGTCGGCCGACTCAAGACTGATCAACGCGCAGTGCCAGAAGAAAGCCAAATCTAGAGCACGTCACTGACTACCCGTCAGTGCCGCAGCTTCGCCATCACCGCGCCCAATAACGGGCCAAGCAGCCTAGCACAATTGTTTCTGATCAAAACAGAATACAAAAAAATCACCAAACAGTTAATTTTTTCACTACATATTGTATTTCGTTACAACAATAGGCAATCATGCGCGCCGCTCGGACTCGGATCCGTAACGAATCGCACAGGGATGGTGGCCATGAACGAAAGGACGTTGGGTAGTGCAGCGGGAGTCTCAAACCTCCTGTTCGGGGTGTACAACACAGTGGTTGCCCTGCTTGGCGTGATGCTGGCCTATAAAGGCGGCGTGCTGATGGCCGCGGGCGGGTCACTCTATTACGCGATGATGGGCACCGCGCTGTTGTTATCGGCCATCCTCTTGGGCCTGAAAAAGTCCCTGGGCCTCTACCTTTATGGCGCAGCCTCTGTGGCCACCTATGCCTGGGCGGTGTGGGAGTCTGGTTACGATGGCTGGGCCTATATTCCACGCCTGGCCTGGCTGGCGGTTCTCAGCGTGCCGTTCCTGGCGTTCTGGCCCGTGGTACGGCGTGATTTTGCCAACGTCAGAAAAAGTCATTACTTCACCATTATGGGTGTGCTGCCGCTGGTGATGGGGGCTACCATTCTGGTGCCGCTGTTCTTCCCCACAAGCGTTCACCTTGCCGACTCGACGCTTGCCACCACACGCCCCGCCGCCGCCTTCAGCCGCAGTACTGTCGACTCTCCAGACGGCAATATTGCCGCGTCACACACCGAGACCAACTGGACCGCCTATGCAGGCTCCAACCTGGGCAACCACTATTCAGCCGCGTCGCAAATCACGCCTTCGAATGTGTCGGGCCTGGTCAAAGCCTGGGAATACCACCACGGCGACGTGAAGCAACCCGGTGAGAAAACCAAGTACTTGAACGAAGCCACGCCGATCAAGGTGGGTAACTCGCTCTACACCTGCACCCCCAAGCAAATCATCATTTCCCTGGATGCCACCACTGGAAAGGAGAACTGGCGATTCGACTCCAAAGTCGACCCGGACTACTTCGCCAATGGCGGCGCCTATTGCCGTGGTGTCTCTTATTTCGAAGTCCCCAATGCCAGTGGCTTGTGCGCCTCGCGCATCATTTGGGGCACCAATGATATTCGCCTCGGCGCGGTAGACGCCCTGACCGGCCAGGCGTGCCCCGACTTCGGCAACGCAGGCTTTGCGGATTTGAAAGACGGGCTGGGCACTTTCAGAAAAGGCTCGACGGGTATCACGTCTGCCCCTCTGGTCATTCGCGGGGTGGTGATCACCGGTGGCCGAGTACTCGACTCGGATGTGCGCCCTGCCCCCTCGGGCGTGGTGCGCGCCTACGATGCAGTGACCGGCAAACAGAAGTGGGCCTGGGATTTGGGCCGGCCAGACACCAACGCCCCCGCGGGTAACAACGAGACCTACACCCTCAGCACCCCCAACTCGTGGGCACCGCTGTCGGCCGACGATGAACTGGGCCTGGTGTATGTCACCACCGGCAACGCAGCGGGCGACTTCTATGGCGGCACCCGCACAGCACAAGAAGACACGTTCAGCTCGTCCCTGGTCGCACTGGACGCCACCACCGGTAAAGTCCGCTGGCACTTCCAGACAGTCCACCATGATCTATGGGACTACGACCTGAGCCCGCAACCCAGCCTGATTGATTTTCCGACGGCTGCCGGGCCACGCCCGGCCATGATCCAGGCGACCAAATCCGGCCAGTTGTTCGTGCTTGACCGCGCCACCGGCGAACCACTGGTGGATATCGTGCAAGCTCCTGTCCCACAGGGCACCGCCCCGGGAGACTACACCGCAGCCACCCAGCCACTGTCCCCGGATATGCCGAGCACCATGGGGCGTCCATCGAAAACACCGGAAGTACTGACCGAAGCCAATGCCTGGGGCCTGACGCCTTTCGATCAGATGCAATGTCGCCTCGAATTTCGCCAGGCACGCTACGAAGGGATCTTCACCCCGCCGGTCGTGGGACAGCAAAGCCTGATCTTCCCCGGCCATCATGGCGGCTTGAACTGGGGCGGTGTGATGGTCGACCTCAAGCGAGGGCTGCTGATCATCAATAACCAGCGCCTTCCTTATATGCAGGGGCTGGTGCCTCGCGAACAACTCGACGCCATCAATGCCAAGTCGTTCCAGGAGTCGCCGGGCAATGCCCAAGGCTTCCGCGTCCAGGCCGGCCTGCCTTACGGCGCGATTAAAGATCCGTGGATGTCATCCCTGGACCAGCCTTGCATTGCGCCACCCTGGGGCTTTATCTCCGGTATCGACCTGCGCACTCGCGATGTCGTGTGGAGCCGCCCGTTCGGCACAGGCTATGACAGTGGACCTTGGGGGATCGCCTCCAAGATGCGCTTCGAAATCGGTACGCCGAGTGATGCAACCGGCGTGACAACCGCTGGCGGCGTGACGTTCATCGGCGCCGCTATTGACCGGTTCATGCGGGCTTACAACAGCGAAAGCGGCGAACTGCTCTGGGAAGAACGCCTCCCGGCAGGCAATCAGGCTTCGCCCTTGACCTACATGAGCCAGGGTCGACAGTACGTGGTGGCGGTGGTTGGCGGTCATGACCGAATCCCAACCAAGTTAGGTGACAGCATCATCGCCTGGGCCCTGCCTGAGCAGTAAAAATCGAGTGCTGTAAGAGAGGCTCGCCATGAGCGTATCGGTGGGTAAAACATATACATGTTCTACCCCCCTCAGTCATGGCGTAGTTTCTGGCACATATCGCATCACTTCAGAGTGATGACAGGCTAATGACTTATCGCGGGAATTTTATAAGTAGCGGCCATCACTGCTGCCCTTTATTCACGTAGCAATACCCACTTCTACGCCAGATTCAAAGCGCCTGACTCTCTCAGCGCGCTCGCAGGCGATTGCGCCCGGTTTACTCAGCCGGTGAGAAGCCTGCGCATCGATATATATGCTTTACGTTTTATAAAATTGGATAGGAATTAACAATGCTCGAACTTTCTGATGGTTTGTATCTATTGGTGGGCGTCAGTTTTATTACGTCATTCATGACGGCTGCCATTGGCGTGGGCGGCGGGATTGGACTGCTTGCGGTTATGCCTCAATTCATCCCCATTTCTGCGGTTGTACCGGTTCACGGCTTGATTCAAATGGTCAGCAACGCCAGTCGATTCGCGTTTGACTTCAAAAGTGCAAAAGTGGAAATCCTGCCTAAATACGTTATCGGCTGCCTGGTCGGCGCGTTCATCGGTTACTTCTTCATCGGCAAATTTCCCGAGCAATATTTATCACTGATTCTCGGCTTCTTCATCCTGGCCATCACCTGGACCAAGATCGTCGCACGCCTGGGTTTTATATTTAAAAACTTTGCCCTGGTGGGCTTTTTTCAAACCTTCCTTTCACTGTTCGTGGCCGTAACCGGTTTGATATCGCAGCCCATCCTGATGAAGATGAATATTAATAAAAACGAAGTAATTGTCACCCACGCCATGCAAATGAGCGTACTGCACGGGCTCAAGGTCGCCGCCTTTGTTATTGCAGGTTTTGCGTTCATGGATTACGCCAACCTGATCATCATCATGATTACCGCCTCTACATTGGGTTCGTACTTGGGCGGCTTTCTCAGAGACCGTATATCGCAGCGTGTCGGCGCAATGCTGTTAAAGGCAGGGGTGACGTTTTTTGGTTTGAAGATGATCTTCGATCATTTTTTCAACGGCCTGTAAAAAGTTCTTCCAATAAAACAAGGAGCGTGAAATGAGCACACGTAAGTTTGATTTTTTTGAAACCAAAGAAATCTCAACGTTTCTGAAAGAGCATGGATATTGCGTTATCAAGCCTCAAGACCACTCTCTGGAAGCCTTTAGAGAGACCGCCGGCAAGTTTGGGCTGATTCAGTTTCATACCAAGTCCGATGAACACGGTGTGGTGGGCGGTGGCGAGCCGATCAACAAGGACTGGCAACGCTTCAAGGATGATTATCATGGCGAACTGTCGAGCGATTTTTTCCCGCATACCGATGGGTCATTCTTGAATGGCATCGCCTACGTAGAGGGCACTGCGAAAAAAATCACGCCACCCAAATTCGTCATTCTCCAGTGCGTTTCAAAGCCTGAATTTGGCGGCGACAACTTCCTGGTGGATGGGCAGAAAATCTACAATGACCTGCTTGCCCATCACGCTGACACATTAAAAATATTGATGACCAGCGGCAGTGTCACTTACTGCCGCGACGATTTGCTGTCCATCGATTGCGCAGTCTTTGAAAAAATCGATGACGAAACGTTAAGAATTCGCTACCGGTATGACAGCACTGCGTTTATTCCCGAATGGGCCAACGCGGCGTTTAAATACATCCAGACCCACTACTCCACCAACGAACGTTACATTACCCCCATCAGCCTTGAGCCAGGGGACATCCTGGTGATGGATAACCTGCGGGTCCTGCATGCCCGGCATAAATTCATCGATGGCAACCAGCAGAGAAAAGTAAGAAGGCTGTGGATCGCTGATGA
This sequence comes from Pseudomonas sp. B329, assembly GCF_023127835.1. Classification (NCBI taxonomy): domain Bacteria; kingdom Pseudomonadati; phylum Pseudomonadota; class Gammaproteobacteria; order Pseudomonadales; family Pseudomonadaceae; genus Pseudomonas; species Pseudomonas sp. B329. The sequence continues at coordinate 176,333 of NZ_SPKP01000021.1, forward strand.
CGCGAGCACCACATTCAAGAACATCCTGGATCAGTCGCCGGTGCGCAGGGCCATGCTGCCCTTTCAGAACTACAATATTGCCCAGTCTGAAACCGCCGGGCATTCGTTCATCGAGTACACCTGCGGCATCCACACCCAAACGAGCAAATCGTTGCCAAACGCACATAAGCAATTTGACAGTGCGCTTGAAGCGCTTTAAGCCCTTCAAGACAACCTCCTTGCTGTGATTCAACGCTTTCAGGTAACCCCCCAGTCATCAAAACGACTGGGGAGTTACTTACACTCAAGGCTTTCTGGGTTTGATCCGGGCCGTAGCTTCGGCCACCAACGGGTCATCCGGCCAGTAATGCTTGGGGTAGCGCCCTTTCAAATCCTTCTTCACCTCGGCGTAGGTACTGCGCCAGAAGTTCGCCAGATCCTGCGTGACCTGCACCGGCCGCCGCGCCGGGGACAGCAGGTGCAACTTCACGGCCAGGCGCCCGCCGGCGATACGCGGGGTGTCTGCCAGCCCGAACAATTCCTGCAAGCGCACCGCCAGAATCGGCGGCTGCTCGCTGTAGTCCAGGCGTACCGATGATCCCGACGGCACTTTCACATGCTGCGGCGCCAACTCTTCCAGGCGTTGGGGCAATGGCCAGGGCAGCAGGTTATGCAGGTAGCTGGAAATATCCAGGTTGGCGAAATGGCTGAGGCGCGAGACCTTGCCCAGGTAAGGCATCAACCAGTGTTCGAGGCTGGCCAGTAGCGCCTTGTCGCTGATGTCGGGCCACTCGCTGGTATTGCCGGCGTCGAGTTGGCGCAACAGCATCACACGGGCTTGCCACTGACGCAGTTCCGGAGTCCAGGGCAGCAGTTCCAGGCCTTTGCGGCGCACGAGGTTGACCAGCGCCTGGCTGCGGGCGGATTCGTCGAGGCCGGTCAGCGGTTCGCGGCTGAGTACCAACTCACCGACTTTGCGTTGGCGCTCGGCACGCAAGACGCCTTCGCGTTCGTCCCAGTCGAGTTGGTCGACATTGCGCACTTGCTCGGCCAGCACGGTGTCGAACAACGCCGGATCAAAATCCGCCGCCAGGTAGATGCGTTCTTCGCGCTGGCCCTGGCGGCTGCCCAGGTCGGCGATCACCAGCCAGGGTTGTTTCATCAGGCTGTCGGCTTCGGCAAACAGCGCCGCGCGACCATTGGCCAGGCGATATTCAGCGCCACCGGGGCGACGTTGCTGGGCGACGCGGTCCGGGTAGGCCAGTGCCAGCAAGGCGCCGAGCCAGCGCGGGTGGTCGGGATTGTCCACCGGCTGGGTCGCCTTGCCGCGCAGGTAGCCACGGTATTGCCGTGCCAACTGCTTGGCGCGCTGCACGCCACCCTGAGTGCCGCGTGCGCGTTCTTCACCGGCTATCAGCGCCAGGCGGCTGTGCAAGTCGGCACCGCCGCCGCGCAGGATATCGCGCTCGCCCAACAGGGCTGCCACGTCACAGGCCATGGCAGCCAGCCCCAGGTCCTGGCCACGCAATAACAGATGGGCAATACGCGGGTGGGCCGGCAGCTCGGCCATCTTCTGGCCATGGGCGGTGAGGGTTGCTTCGTTCAATGCACCCAGGCGTTGCAACAGCTCCTGAGCCTGGGCATAGGCGGCAGTCGGTGGGATGTCCAGCCAAACCAACTGGCTGGGCGTCACGCCCCAACGCGCCAGTTGCAAGGCCAGCCCGGCCAGGTCGGCGGCGAGAATTTCCGCACTGCCATAGGCGGCCAAACCGTCATGCTGGTCTTCGGACCACAACCGATAACACACCCCCGGTTCCAACCGCCCTGCCCGACCGGCGCGCTGGGTGGCGCTGGCACGGGAGATGCGCTGGGTGTCGAGGCGCGTCATGCCGCTGCCCGGGTCAAAACGTGGCACCCGCGCCAGCCCGGCGTCGATCACCACGCGCACGCCGTTGATGGTCAGGCTGGTCTCGGCGATATTGGTGGCCAGCACTACTTTGCGCTTGCCGGCCGGCGCCGGGTCGATGGCGGCGCGCTGGGCGTTGAGGTCCAGCTCACCGTGCAGGGGGCATAACAGCACATCAGGGCGATCACCCAAGGCCTCGGCCAGTTGCTGGTTGACCCGGCGAATCTCCGCTTGCCCCGGCAAAAACACGAGCACGCTGCCGGTCTCGTCATGCAGGGCTTCGAGGACGGTATGCACCACGCGCGGCTCGATAAACTCCCCGGCCTGGTACGGCCGGCCCCAGCGCATCTGCACCGGGAACATGCGCCCTTCACTGCGCAGAATCGGCGCGTCATCCAGCAAGCCCGCCAGGCGCTCGCCTTCGAGAGTGGCGGACATCAGCAGGATCTTCAGCGGCTGGTCGTCGCGAAACAGCTCGCGCCCGTTAAGGCTCAGGGCCAGCGCCAGGTCGGCGTCGAGGCTGCGCTCGTGGAATTCGTCGAAGATCAACAGGCCCACGCCATCCAATGCCGGGTCGTCCTGCAGGCGGCGAGTGAGGATGCCTTCGGTCACCACCTCGATACGCGTGTTGGGGCCGACTTTGCTGTCCAGGCGAATGCGGTAGCCCACGGTCTCACCGACCTTTTCGCCCAGCTCGCTGGCCAGTCTTTCGGCGGCAGCCCGTGCGGCCAGGCGCCGGGGTTCGAGCATCAGGATGGTTTGCCCGGCGAGCCACGGCTCATGCAACAAGGCCAACGGCACGCGGGTGGTTTTACCGGCGCCAGGCGGCGCTTCCAGCACGGCTTCATGGCGATGCGCCAAGGCGTCACGCAGGGCGGGTAAAACATCATCGATCGGCAACGAATTCATAAGGGTTCTCTGGCAATCCGCGCAGTTAAGAGGCGTAACCGATCCGGCGACTGCCTAATGTATGGGCCGTCCATACCAACACATGACCATCGAGTTGACGTCCTGCTTTTCGTCGGAGCTCTCTTCAGGTTTTTGATAGAGACACACAAAAACCACGATGGCCCCGACGCCAAGGGTCCCAAGACTTAAAACAATATCCAAATCGACATTTGAATGAAACGAGTCAAAGAACACTCGCGGCGCAGCCCAGTGGATAAAGAATATAAAGAGCGGAAAAATAAAAGCCCCTTTCCACAGCACAATGTCGACGGGAAATTCAAGCAACCTGCAGGCAGCAAGAAACCCCAACAGGTAAGCGTAATAAGTAACCATCAAGCTGATCATGAATTTCGTCAGGGCCAAGGCCATGATCACCAGCCAATGCTCCTTTGCTGCATATGAAACGGGTGCAATAAGACGGGTGATACCAATGATCAGACAGGTTATGACCATTAGTACTGCGATAGAAATAGGTGCCAGTCCTTCACCGTAAGCTTTGTTCAAGAGCTCGCCAACTTCGGGTTTCAGACAAGTGCCCCAGTAAATCAACGCCATGGAAAACAACAAATACACCAGGAACAAACTGGAGTATTCGACGAAAAAAGCTTTCAGATCTTCACAAAAAGTCCGGTTATAAAGTGTGTTTGCCTGCTGCTCTTCAGTCATCATCCTTCCTTGATTTTTGTAAACTGCACGGTGTTTCGTCTGCAAACAGAAAAGCTTGAACACCATTGGCGTCCAGACAGGACGGCGAGTATAACGGCGAACTGCCGGATGCCGATACAGGTCTCAAAAATACCCACTCTTTGGAATGGGAATGCAGTCAAAGGTGGGAGCTGGCTTGCCTGCGATAGCGGTGTGACAGTCACCGCTGTATTCCCCGAACCGACGCTGTCGCAGGCAAGCCAGCTCCCACATTGGTTCATAAGCGTTTGGCAGATCTGGCTTATAGTCACCCTTAAATAGTGTTCAGGAGACTTTTTCATGCGTATCGCTTCCCGTGTCATCGGCGGTGTCCTCGCCGTCACCCTGCTGAGCCAACTCACCGCCTGCGGCTCGATTTTCTACCCCGACCGCCGTGGCCAGATCGACGGCAAGATCGACCCGGCCATTGCCGTGCTCGATGCCGTCGGCCTGCTGTTCTACGTGATCCCGGGCCTGATCGCGTTTGGGGTCGACTTCGCCACGGGCGCGATCTACTACGAACCCGGCAAGACCGCCCAGGTCGCGCCCGAGAAATTGCACGAAGCCATCGGCGCCGACGGCAAGGTCGACAATGCCAAGCTGCAAAGCATCATTGAGAAGGAAACCGGCCGCAGCTTGCCGCTGGACGACCCGCGTCTGATCCAGTTCAAGGGCAGCGTGCAACAACTCGCGTCCCTGGGCCTGCAGCCCGCCGCGTAAGGACAGCCCATGACCAGCAGCCCCGAACACGCAAGGCTTCTGCGCCTGGCCACCCGCGCCTCGGTGGGCGTGGCCAGTGTGCTGATTATCACCAAGGCCATCGCCTGGTGGCTCAGCGGCTCGGTGAGTATGCTCGCCGGGCTGACCGACTCGCTGCTCGACGGCGTGACCTCGCTGTTGAATCTGCTGGCCGTGCATTACGCCCTGCGCCCGGCCGATGACGATCACCGTTACGGGCACGGGAAGGCGGAGTCGCTGGCGGGCATGGCGCAAGCCTTGTTTATTGCCGGCAGTGCGGTGCTGATTGCGCTCCAGGCCTTTGAACGGCTCAAGCATCCGGAGCCGGTCGGCGCACCGTGGCTGAGCATTGGCGTGATTATCCTGTCGCTGGCGCTGACCGTGGCCCTGCTGATGCTGCAACACCGCGTGGTGCGCGAGACCGGCTCCAACGCGGTGCGCGCCGACTCGCTGCACTACCGCTCGGACTTGCTGCTCAACGGCAGCATCCTGATTGCGCTGGTGTTGGCCGGTTTTGGCTTTCATCAGGTCGATGCCTGGTTTGGCCTGGGTATCGCCGCCTATATTCTGTGGAGCGCGATCCAGATCGCCCGCGAAAGCTTTGCGGTGTTGATGGACGAAGAGTTACCGTCAGATGTCAGCCAGCACATGCTGGAACTGGCTCGTGGCGTACCCGGCGTGCTGGGTGCCCACGACTTGCGTACGCGGGTTTCCGGCAACCACTGGTTTGTGCAGCTGCACCTGGAGTTGCCGGGGGAATTGACGCTGTCGGTGGCTCACGGCATCAGCGACCAGGCCGCCGACGCCATTCACCGGGAATACCCGAAAGCCGAAGTATTGGTGCACGCCGACCCGCTGGAAGTGGTCACCGGCAACAAAACCTAGTACTGCACCTGATACCCACGACTGCCCAGGCAGTTGCCCTGGGCCTGGCGGTAGGTTTGCACCACCGCCGGGTCCGGGGCGTAGGTGACGGTGCGCGGGTCGAAGCCGCTTTGCTGCACCGCCCAGCGATAACAGTCGTAGCCGTCCTGCTGCACCTGCGCCGGCGATTGGCCGTTGGCAGGGTAGGCCACTACGTCATAGCCGTTGCCTTGCGGCGCCGGCTGGGGCGATGGCACTTGCGCAGGAGGCTGCACCACCACGTATTGCTGGGTGCTTTGCTCATAGGCGTAGTACGCGCCAGCGGCAAGGAACAACAGCGAACCCCCTACCCATACTTCACGCGCATAGTCCGGCAGGTAATGCACGCGGATGCCATAGGGTGGCGTCACCACCACGTAGCGTGGACCTTGGGGGCGATACCAGTAGCCGCCGGAGAAAAAGTAGTCCTGGCCACGGTAAGGCACGCGGTAATTGCGGTCGGGAAAACGGTCGATGACATAACCAGGGCGATGTTGCGGGCCCGGACCCCAGCCGTTGCCATGCCCGTCGGGGCGGCCTGGCCAGCGGTTATCACCGGGGCGATCGTTACCCGGACGCGAACCGGGGCCGCCAGCCTCCCAATGCCGATTGTCATCGGGGCGCCTGGGGATATCACGGTAATAACCCTGGCGCGGTTCCTGGGTCTGGCGCACCGTGTCGGGCTGGCCCTGGATCGGCAGGTTATTGGAAGGTTGCGGTGCAGGTCGCCCTGGCTCATGACCTTGCGGGCGACCTTGCCATTGGCCACCCTCGTGCTGGCCGCCGCGATCATCCTGCGGGTTTTGTGGACGTGGCTGATTGTGCTCAGGCCGTTGACCCGGGCCCGGTGAGTTATCGCGCTCGTCGGCCATTACCTGCGTGCCGACGCTTGCCACCAGCAAACCAACACCTGCCATACGCCAGATGCGCTTCATGCTTTTCCTCACTGCGGATTAGGGCCTACACATGAGACTGGAAAAGCCTCACCCGGTTCTCACGCAGGTTATCAGTCGTGGGCACTATTTTCTCAAGGCAAAAGAAAAGGGGTGACCCGTCGGCCACCCCTTGAGAATTTCGTCCGTGCTCAACGCTTTTGACGTTGGCTCACCTCACGCCGTCTTGTGGACAGTGTGCAGCCTGGAGGCCGGCTCAACCCTGCTGGGGCGGCGGCCGCAGCGGGCCTGATTGGGCGCGCTGCTGTGGACTGTTGTCCAGGCGGTGATTCTGTTGGTAATCATAGGCGTGCCGGGCGGACAGATGATTGCGAAGATTGCGTCAATAAACAGTGCTTGCGCAATTTTTAACCCTTCATGGATAATTCACCGCAATAGTTACGACAAAGGCCAACCCAATGAGCAAGCTTGACCGATACGACCTGAGTATTTTGGCGGAATTGCAGCGCGACGCGAGGATCTCCAACCAGGAGCTGGCCGAACGCATCGGCCTGTCGCCTTCGCCCTGCTCGCGCCGGGTCAAGCAATTGGAAGACGACGGCTATATCGCCCGCCAGGTCGCCCTGCTGGATCGCAAGATGCTCGGCCTTAGCCTTACAGCCTACGTATTGATCGGCATGGACCGGCACACGCCGGAGCGTTTCGAGAATTTTGAAGCCGCCATTCGCACCTTGCCGCAAGTGCTGGAATGCAGTTTGGTGACCGGGATGGACGCGGACTACCAGTTGAAGGTGGTGGTGCCGGATATGGACCATTACCAGAAACTGCTGCTGGGCCATCTGACCCGCATCGAAGGGGTGACCAGCGTGCGTTCCAGCTTTGTGCTCAACCAGGTACTCAACAGCACCGAACTGCCGCTGACCCACCTGCGCACCTGAGAACACAGAGATTCAAATGTGGGAGGGGGCTTGCTCCCGATAGCGGTGGGTCAGTTGATAAATAACTGACTGACACTCAGTCATCGGGAGCAAGCCCCCTCCCACATTTGGATTGTGCTTCGACTCAGGTCAATGTTGCGTCTGTAACGCTGCCGTATACTGCTCGCTTGTCTTGCTGGAAGAGCCCCATGAACAACATCGACCCCGCCCTGTTTGAAGAATGGATGATGACCGGCCTGGTCACTATCCTCATCATTTTCATGGGCTTTATCGTCTGGGACCTGGCGAAGAAATCCAAGGCCGGGCGCTTTGGCTCATTCATTCTGTTTTTCGTGCTGGGCCTGGGCGTGGCCGCGTTCATCATCAAGAGCGTGGTGATCGGCTTGATCGAGTCCGGCGCTTTATAGGCGCGCCGGTACTGCTTTCCATTGGCCTTGATCCAGGCCGTCGATAGACCAGTCACCAATGCGCACGCGCACCAGGCGCAGCGTCGGCAGGCCCACGGCGGCAGTCATGCGCCGTACCTGACGGTTGCGCCCTTCCCGAATCACCAATTCCAGCCAATGGGTGGGCACGCTTTTACGAAAACGTACCGGCGGGTTGCGCGGCCATAATGCCGGCTCATCCAACTGACGGGCCTCGGCAGGCAAGGTCATGCCGTCGTTCAGTTCGACGCCATCGCGCAGGCGTTGCAGTTGTTCTTCGGTCGGCTCGCCTTCCACCTGCACCCAGTAGGTTTTCGCCAGCTTGTGCTTGGGGTCGGCGATGCGCGCCTGAAGCTGGCCATCGTTGGTCAACAGCAGCAAGCCTTCGCTGTCACGGTCCAGGCGCCCGGCCGGGTAAATACCGGGAATGTCGATGAAATCCTTGAGGGTCGCGCGACCGCCTTCGTCGCTGAACTGGGTCAACACGTCGAACGGCTTATTGAACAGGATCAGCTTCGGCTCGGCCGGTGGCGCCTTGGCGACACGCCGAACAGGCTGCGAAGGTTTCACGCCTGGGCGGCGCGAATCGGGACGGGTAGGACGGGACATGGCAAAGAAACATCTAACGGTCAGGACCGACAATGCTAGTGGCCTGACCGCCAAATGACCATCCCAACCGCTTAGCGGAACGGCGGCTCGTCGAAGCTGCGCAGTTTGCGCGAGTGCAACGAGTTGAGTTCGGTGCGCAACAGGTCGACCGCCTCGATGCCGATCTTCAAGTGCTGGCTGACCGCACGCTCGTAGAACGCGTTGGCCGAACCCGGCAGCTTGATCTCGCTGTGCAAGGGTTTGTCGGATACGCATAACAAGGTGCCGTAAGGCACGCGCAAACGGTAACCCTGGGCGGCGATGGTGCCGCTTTCCATGTCCACGGCCACGGCGCGGGACAGGTTGATCAGCGGCCGTTCCTGGGCCCAGCGCAATTCCCAGTTACGGTCGTCATAGGTCAGCACGGTACCGGTGCGCAGGCGTTTTTTCAGCTCTTCGCCTTTTTCGCCAGTGACGTGGGCCGCCGCTTGCTGGAGCGCCAACTGCACCTCGGCCAGGGCCGGGATCGGGATGTTCGGCGGTACCACGCGGTCAAGAATCCCGTCACGGCGCATATAGGCGTGGGCCAGTACGTAGTCGCCGATGGTCTGGGATTGGCGCAGGCCGCCGCAGTGGCCGATCATCAGCCAGCAATGCGGGCGCAACACGGCCAGGTGGTCGGTGATGTTCTTGGCGTTGGACGGGCCCACGCCGATGTTCACCAGGGTCACGCCGTGGCCGTCACTGGCTTGCAGGTGATACGCCGGCATCTGGTAGCGATGCCAGACCACGCCGGCGGCAATCGCCGAGGCTTCGCCGTGGTCCATGCTCTTGTCGATGACCACGTTGCCCGGCAGCACCATGCGGATAAAACGCGGGTCGCTGCGCAGTTGTTCCAGGCCGTGCAGGATGAACTGGTCAACGTAGCGGTGGTAGTTGGTCAGCAGGATCCACGGCTGTACATGGCGCCAATCGCTGCCGGTGTAATGCACCAGGCGGCGCAGGGAAAAGTCCACGCGCGCCGCGTCGAACAATGCCAGGGGCAGCGGGTCGGTGTTTTCCCAGTCGTAAAGGCCATCGGCAATGCCGTCGGTGGCGGCGGACAGGTCGGTACTGGGGAATACGCGGGCCAGGGTCGCGGCGGTCACGCCGGAGCCGGCCAGTTCGTCGCCCTGCTCCACCACATACGGGTACGGAATGTTCTGCTGGCTGACGCCCACTTCCACCGTGACGGTGAAGTCGTGCATCAGCGGCACCAGTTGCTCCAGCAGATACTTACGAAACGCGGCGGGGTGGGTCACGGTGACGCTGTAGGTACCCGGCAGTTGCACCTTGGCATATGCACGGGTGGTCTGTGGGACTTCGCCATGGCAGTGGTAGGTCAGGCGCAGTTCCGGGTAGCGAAACAGTGCGCGTTGTGCGGCGTCGGGCTCGACGCGGTCCTTGAGGTATTGCTTGAGGGCTTGATTGAGCGCGCCGGTGGCTTGCTCATGCAGAGCCGCCAGCCGGTCCACGGCTTCTTCGGCGGTTTTAACGACAACAAAAGCTTCGGTCACGGTAAGCATCCTGTGTTCTGGACTTGCAGGCCTTTATCTTGCCTGTATCCCGGCCTCACCGAAACAGCCGGATTGGAATGCACCTTAAAATATGGGAGATGGCGGGGTTGAGCGCGCGACTATGGCTTCTACATCCACCCCACGCGGCAAGGTGCCATATACCCGCCCCGACGATTCGCCCAACCGGCTGGCGATAAACCCGTCGCTGACCGCCGCATTTCCTGCTTCCAGCAATAACTTGGCCTGCAACGCCACGGCAATATCCTCGGTCAACTGCCGCGCACGGTACTGAATGTCCTGGGTGTCCATAAACGCCGACTTCAACTGCTCGATATGCCGCGCCAGTTGCTTGTCACCATGGCCGTCTCCCAACTCAACAAACAGCACCTCCAGCACGCCCGGCTCTTTGGACAAGGCGCGGAGTACGTCCAGGCATTGCACATTGCCGGAACCTTCCCATGTCGAGTTCACCGGCGCCTCACGGTAAAGACGCGGCAAGATGCTGTCTTCCACATACCCGGCGCCGCCCATGCATTCGGCGGCTTCGTTGATCATCGCGGGCGCTCGCTTGCAGATCCAATACTTGCCGACCGCCGTGACCAGCCGAGCGAACTTGGCTTCCTGTTCATCTTCAAGATGATCCAGGGCGCGCCCCATGCGCAGGCTCAAGGCCAGGGCCGCTTCGCTCTCCAATGCCAGGTCGGCCAGGACGTTCTGCATCAGCGGCTGCTGGTTGAGCACGCGGCCACCGACCAGGCGGTGGGCGCAGTGATGACTGGCCTGGGTCAACGCCTGGCGCATCAAGGCGCTGGAGCCGACCATGCAATCGAAGCGGGTCATGGCGACCATTTCGATGATGGTCGGCACACCCCGGCCCTCTTCACCGACCATCCAGGCCAGGGCGCCGCGAAACTCCACTTCGCTGGACGCGTTGGAGCAGTTGCCGAGTTTGTTCTTCAAGCGCTGGATATAGAACTCGTTGCGCGTGTCATCCGGGCGGTGCCGGGGCAGCAGGAAACAGGTCAGGCCCTTGTCGGTCTGGGCCAGGGTCAGGAAGCCATCGCACATCGGTGCCGAGCAGAACCACTTGTGGCCCACCAGTTCATAGGCCTGGCCGGGCCCACCCGCGCCCACCGGATAAGCGCGTGTGGTGTTGGCCCGCACGTCGGTGCCGCCCTGCTTCTCGGTCATGGCCATGCCGATGGTGGCGCCGGCTTTGTGGGCAATGCCGACGTTGCGTGGGTCATATTGGGTCGAAAGGATTTTCGGCAACCAGCGATCTGCCAGGTCCGGTTGCAGGCGCAAGGCCGGAACGCAGGCGAAGGTCATGGTCAGCGGGCAACCGGTGCCGGCCTCGGCCTGGCTGTGCAGGTAGGTCATTGCCGCACGGGCCACATGGGCGCCGGGCTGCGGGTGAGCCCAGGGCAGCGACGGCAGGCCATGCTCAACGGCAGTGCGCATCAGTTCGTGATAAGCCGGATGAAACTCCACCAGGTCAATGCGATGACCATAACGGTCATGGCTGCTGAACACCGGTTTGTTCTGATTGGCCAGGAACCCGGCTGCCATCAACGGCCCTCCGGCCAGCGCGCCGTAGGCATCGATACGCGATTCGGCCCAGCCGGCGCCAAAGCGACGCGACCATTGCTGCAGGGGCAAGTCGATGCGATACAGGTTGGTGCCGTCCAGGGACGGTGGCTGATTGGTGACGTCGTGGGTTTCGGCAAACTGATGCAGGTTCATGACGGGCCTCCTGGAAAAAGGCCACGTGAAAGAGGGGCCTTGAATTCAGTTAAGCACCGACCTCACGCTTAAAACAGTGGCATACCCGCCGAATGCCCGGCGCTTTCGCCCTCACCCAAGCGCAACACGCGGCGCTCCAGCACCCCTTGCAGGGCTTCGAACCGCACCGGTTTAGCCAGGCGATCAGTCATGCCGATGCCATGGCAGCGTTCACGCTCTGGTCCATCACTTGAGCTACTCAAGGCGATCACCGGCAACTCACCACAGTCGGGCAGTGCACGAATCTGACAGCACAATGAGAAGCCGCCCTCCGGCACGTCGAGCAGCACCGCATCGAAGCGATTGCCTTGTAATGCCGCCAGTGCCGCCGGGCCGTTATCTACGGTTTTCACCCGGTAGCCGAGTTTGAGCAACATGCCACGCACCGCCAACTGGCCGACGCTGTTGTCGTCCACCAGCAACACGGTGCAATCCTGGGGCGCACGCTGCCTGGGCTGCGCTTGCCCGCTCGGCTTGGGTTGCGCAGGCACCACGCTGACGTCCACCTCCAACTGAAAACGGCTGCCCTTGCGCGGCTCCGAATGATGGGTCAGGCGCCCACCCAACAGCTCGATCAACTGCCGGCAAATCGCCAAACCAATGCCCAGGCCGCCGTATTCGCGAGTCATCGAGCCATCAAGCTGGAAGAAGCGCTGGTACAGCGTGGCCTCATCGAGAAAGGCGAAGCCGATACCGGTGTCGGTGACAATAAAGCTCAGGTGCAATGCACCCTCCCCTTCGGGCACCCCGACCACGCGCAAGCGCACAGCGCCGAGTTGGGTAAATTTGAATGCATTGTCCAGCAGGCAATCCAGGCATTGGAGCAGTTTGTCGGCATCGCCGATCACCCGGTCCGGCAACTCATCGGCAACATCAATGGAAAACGCCAGGCCCTTGCTCTGCGCGCTGGGGGTGAACTGCTGGCGCAAGGTGTCGAGCACACCGCGCAGGCTGAACGCTTGCGGCTGGGCCACCATCCGACCGGCCTGCAACTCGGTCAGGGTGAGGATACCGTTGACCATGCGCATCATGTCCCGCGCCGAGCCCGCGGCGGTTTGCTGGTACTGCGCCAGGTCCTCGCCCAACGGCACGGTCTGCATCAATTCCAGGGAACCAATCACCCCATTCATCGGCGTGCGCAGTTCGTGGGTCAGGGTGGCGAGAAACTCGTCTTTGAGGCGATTACTGCGGGCCAGTTGCTGGTTGAGCGCTTCGAGCTTCTGGCTGGCGTCGAGGAGGATTTGCGCCTGCTGTTCGCGCATACCGTTGATGCGGTCGGCCAGGGCCAGGGACAGCAGTGCCACTTCAATGGCCGAGCCGAGCTGGCTGGCGTACATGGTCAGGAACACGTTGGGCAGGTAGCCCAGCACCATCAGCGTATTGACCACTCCGCCCAGCAGAAACGCCGACCAGGCGATGATGAAGTAGCGCGCCATGCGCTGCCCGCAGTACCAGGCCTTGATCGCGGCGACAAAGATGGTCACGGTGAACACCAGCGCCAGGCCGGTGGCCAGGCGCAGGGCCACGGCGTAGCTGGTCAACAGCGCCAGCGCCATCACCACGCCGCCGCAGGCTGCCAGCGCCAGCAGGATCCGGTCGATCCAGCGGCTGTGCTGCACGGTGTGCAGGAAGCTGCGAGCGAACAGGCTGCCGAACAATGCCGCCGATCCGATCAGGAACGGCACCGCCGCATTCGCCCACCACGGGTTGTTCGGCCAGAAGTACTGCACCGCGACGCCATTGACCGACAGCTGGTACAAGCCGAACGATGCAATATAGAGGATGTAATAGAGGTAGCTGGTGTCGCGCACGCTGAGGTAAATGAACAGGTTGTAGATCAGCATGCCCAGCAGCACACCATAAATAGCCCCGAGTACATACAAGCGCAGCGGTTGTTCTTCCAGGTACGCCGTGCCCGCCCACAGGGTCAGCGGCGCCTGGATCGAGCCCTGGCTTTGCAAGCGCAGGTACAGGGTCTGCTGCTGATCGGGCGCAAAATTGAGCTTGAACAGGTAATTGCTCTGGCTCACCTCACGGCTGGAAAACGGTAATGCACTGCCGGTGCGGGCGGTCAGGCGGTAGTGACCGGTGCCGTCGCTCTGATACAGGTCCAGGCGATTGAGCGGCGGATAAGCCAACTCCAGAAACCAGGTGCGCGGTGCACGGGGATCTGTTGCGCTGTAATGCAGGTTGACCTTGAGCCAGAACACCGAGCGCGAATAGCCGGCGTTGAGAGTGGCTTTGTCATGGGTCTTGAACTGGGCGGCGTAGGCGGGGGAACTGACATCGGCAATGGTGAGGGCATCGGTTGGGTCTTCGAGCACTTGCATGACCTGGCCCAGCGGCAGGCTTCGCGTGTCCTGGTTGAACTCGACGGCGCCGGCGAGCAAGGGTAGCCCGCACAATATAAAGATCAGCAAATAGCGCATAGAGCCCCAGCGTGGCCTGTCCGGTTATGTCAAAAGCCCCCCATCCTTTTGAGAAGACGTACACCGGCGATACAGTAAGTTGTTTGAATGCACTTTAGCATAGCCATTAAAGGCCATTGGACACCATTGAACTATTTTTTTGAAAGGCTCTACATCAAGGCCTTCAGAGGATTTTCATGCTGTTTCACTCGCCAGAAAAGCGCTGCTCCAGCGCTCACACTTCAACCATCGTCAGACGGCCACGCAAAAAGCGTTTGGTGGTAAGCTCGCGCACCATGAATATCTACAGCTCTCGCCCCGTTGTCCTCTGTCTCTCCGGCCACGATCCCAGTGGTGGCGCCGGCTTGCAGGCAGATATCGAAGCCCTGCTCGCCCAGGGCTGCCACGCGGCCCCGGCCGTCACAGCGTTGACCGTGCAGAACACCGTCAATGTCAGCGACTTCCGCGTGCTCGACCGTGAGTGGGTGATGGCCCAGGCCAATGCCGTGCTCGGCGACTCCGAAGTCGCGGCCGTCAAACTGGGCATGCTCGGTTCCACCGCCATGGTCGATACGGTGGTTGAACTGCTGCAGGCGCACCCGCATCTGCCGGTGGTCTGCGACCCAGTGCTGCGCGCCGGCGGCGGCGGTAGCCTGGGCAAGGACGAAGTCGGCTATGCGATGCGCGAGCGGCTGTTGCCCTTGTCGCTGATCGCCACGCCCAACCTGCCGGAAGCGCGCATCCTGGCCGAACTGCCAGACGGCACTGCCGACGAGTGCGCCGAGAAACTGTTGCCGTACATCAAGCACCTGCTGATCACCGGCGGCCATGGCGACGAACACGAAGTGCACAACCGCCTGTACAGCCGCGACGGCACGCGCCATACCTTTACCTGCCAGCGCTTGCCTGGCAGTTATCACGGTTCGGGCTGCACCTTGGCCAGCGCCCTGGCCGGGCGCATCGCCCAGGGCGAAGGTTTGACCAGCGCGGTGCAATCGGCCCTCAACTACACCTGGCGCACCCTGCGTGACGCCGAGCAACTGGGCCATGGCCAGTTCGTGCCGCGCCGGCTGCCGCTGGATTTCTGCTCGTAACTTATCGCTCGTCACAGCAAGGGGCTTGCCCGATGAAACTACGTGGCCTTTACGCCATTACCGACAGCCAGCTCCTGGCCGGCAAGTTCCTCGCCTACGTCCAAGCGGCGCTGGACGGCGGCGTGACACTGTTGCAGTACCGCGACAAAAGCAGCGACGAGGCACGGCGCCTGCGTGAAGCCGAAAAGCTGTATGAACTGTGCTCGCGCTACAAGACTCAATTGATCATCAACGATGATGCCGAACTCGCCGCGCGCCTGGGCGTGGGCGTGCATCTGGGGCAGACCGATGGTCCGCTGACCCCGGCCCGTGCGCTGCTCGGTTCCAAGGCGATCATCGGTGCTACCTGCCACAGCCAGATCGAACTGGCCGAACAGGCCGCCAAGGAAGGCGCCAGCTATGTCGCCTTCGGGCGCTTCTTCAATTCCACCACCAAGCCCGGCGCACCTGCCGCCACCGTTGAAATGCTGGCCGAGGCCCGCACGCGCTTGCAGTTGCCGATCTGCGTGATCGGCGGCGTGACCCTGGACAACGCCGAACCGCTGGTGGCCCACGGTGCCGACCTGCTGGCCGTGGTGCACGGTTTATTCGGCGCCGACAGTACTCAGGAAGTCACGCGACGCGCCCGTGCTTTCAATGCCCTTCTTAAAATCTGATTTCAGAGAGACGTCCATCATGTCCCGTTCCGAAACCCTGTTTGCCAATGCCCAGAAACACATCCCCGGCGGTGTGAACTCACCCGTGCGTGCGTTCAAGAGCGTGGGCGGCACGCCGCTGTTCTTCAAACATGCCGAAGGCGCCTACGTCACCGACGAAGATGACAAGCGCTACGTCGACTACGTCGGCTCCTGGGGCCCGATGATTCTCGGCCATAGCCACCCGGACGTACTCGACGCGGTGCGCCAGCAGCTGCAACACGGCTTGTCCTATGGCGCGCCGACCGCCATGGAAACCGAGATGGCCGACCTGGTTTGCGCCATCGTGCCGTCGATGGAAATGGTGCGCATGGTCAGCTCCGGTACCGAAGCCACCATGAGCGCGATCCGCCTGGCCCGCGGTTTCACCGGCCGCGACAACATCATCAAGTTCGAGGGTTGCTACCACGGCCACTCCGACAGCCTGTTGGTCAAGGCCGGCTCCGGCGCGCTGACCCAAGGCGTACCCAACTCTGCCGGTGTACCGGCGGCATTCGCCAAACACACCCTGACCCTGCCGTTCAACGACATCGCCGCCGTCGAGCAAATGCTCAGCGAAGTCGGCCAGGACGTGGCCTGCATCATCGTCGAACCGGTGGCCGGCAACATGAACTGCGTACCGCCGGCACCGGGTTTCCTCGAAGGCCTGCGCGAGCAGTGCGACAAGCACGGCGTGGTGCTGATCTTTGACGAAGTGATGACCGGTTTCCGCGTCGCCCTCGGCGGCGCCCAGGCACACTACGGCGTCACGCCGGACCTGAGCACCTTCGGCAAGATCATCGGTGGCGGTATGCCAGTAGGCTGCTTCGGCGGCAAGCGCGAAATCATGCAGCACATCGCCCCGCTGGGCCCGGTCTACCAGGCTGGCACCTTGTCGGGTAACCCGCTGGCAATGGCCGCTGGCCTGACCACCCTGCGCCTGATCAGCCGCCCGGGCTTCCACGCCGAGCTGACCGACTACACCACCCGCCTGCTTGATGGCCTGCAGCAGCGCGCCGACGCCGCGGGTATCCCGTTTGTCACCACCCAGGCCGGTGGCATGTTCGGCCTGTACTTCAGCGGCGCCGACGACATCGTCACCTTTGATGACGTGATGGGCAGCGATGCCGACCTGTTCAAGCGCTTCTTCCACCTGATGCTTGAAGGCGGCGTGTACCTGGCGCCGAGCGCCTTCGAAGCCGGCTTCACCTCGATCGCCCATGGCGAAGCCGAGCTGAAACTGACCCTGGATGCTGCCGAACGCGCCTTCGCGGCCCTGAAATAAGTGACCCACGTTCTGACGTTGCCCCCCAGGCAGCGTCAGATTTGCTACTTTGCTTACAGAAGTTTCCTGGTTTTTTCGAGAATTGCCCTGCAATCCGGCAGATAACTTGCCCAAGCAGCAGAAAAACGAGTAAAGACTTTGTAAGCAGAGGCCTGCTTATTTCATAATGCGCGCTTATTGGACTCCCCGAGGGTCCGCGCGCCCCGTCAGAGGTAAGTCGATTCCCATGAAACGCACCGGCCGCACCCTGGTTCTGGGCTGCCTGTTGCTCCTTCAGCCGCTGCTGGCACATGCCCAGGCAGGCGGCAACTCGTTGTTAATCCCAGCGATGGGTCGTTGCACCCTCAATACCCAGCCAGACAGCCAGGCCGAAGCCCTGAGCGCGTGCCAGAAACAGGCTGATGACGGGGATGCGCAAGCGCAATACGAGTTGGGCGAGTTCTACCACGACAGCAAGAACCCGGCCGTCGACCTCAACAAAGCGTTGAGCTACTTCGAAAAGGCTTCGCTACAAGGCCACGCCCAGGCGCAATTCCAGCTCGGCAATATGTTCTTCAAGGGTGAAGGCGTGCCGGCCAATAACGTGCAGGCCTACATCGTGCTGAAAATGGCCGCGGTCAACGGTGCTGAAGACGCGCTGGACACCGCCGATGAGGTCGCCGAGCACATGCAGCGCGATGAACTGGAAGTGGCGACCCAGGTACTGGGGCAGATTTTCCGTAATTACCTGCAGGAATTGCAGAGCGCCGATGGGCGCTCGCCCTTCTCACCCCTGCCCTGATCACGGCGATAACAGGTAGCCCTGTCGATATGCCGTGGACCCCGCTACATGGGCAATCGTCATACCGGCGCTTGCCATGCGGCGTACTGATCGCACATACAACAGCCCTTCATGCTCACACGCGACCTCAATCACTCGGTCCGTGATCGGGTCGATGACTTGCGCCACGATCTGTCCTGCTTCGAGGTAGTCCCCCACCTGCGCGCAAAAGACCATCAAGCCTCCCACCGGGCTCACCACCGGCTCGACCCCCGCCAAGGGTGTTGGCGGGCTCAATAGCGCCGGCAGTGGCGGCGCTTGCCCCTCAATGCCTCCCTGTAACATCAGATAGTTGATCAACGCCTGACAATCCTGCCGCGCCAGCCCGTGGTCCACATCGGCAACGCCGCGCAACTCCACGGTCACGGCAAAACCCGGCGCCGAAAAGGCCCCAGGAAAACGCGCCTGCATCCGTGCCCAGAACAAGGTGTAGCAATCGTCGAACGAATGCCCGCCCGCGTCCGGGCTCATAAAGCAGGCCCGAGCGCCCAGGTACCGCGCCAGCGGCTCCACCTGGGGCCAGGCATCGGGCGCCAGGTACAGGTGCTGCACTGCCTCGAAATCACAATGCAGGTCCAGCACCCTGTCGGCGTCACAGGCCAGCGTTTGCAGGACCAAACGCAGAGAGTGCAGCTGGGTCGCCGGTACCTGGCTGACAAGGGTTCGCCGCAGGGCCGCACGGATCAGATGCAGGTTATGCGCAGGATCATCGGTCAGAACATCCTGTACCTGGTCGCCGACCTGCTCGCTGACGTCAACGAAGAAGCGGTTGAAGTTCTCTCGACTGTCGTTATCGAAACGCCCCTGCGGTACGTCCATCAGCACCTGCTCCAACCCCAACGGATTGGCCACCGGCACCAGCACCACTTGCCAACGCAACGCACCTGTCGCCTCCAGGTGCGCCAGACGCTGTTTGAGATGCCACAACACCAGCATCCCCGGTAATTCATCGGCGTGCAGGGACGCCTGGATGTAAACCTTGCTCGGCGCATTGGCCGGACCGTAATGAAAACTATGAATATGCCGCGTGGTACCTGGCACAGCCGTTAACAGTTCATGCCTGTGAGTCTGCATATTGCCCCCCTATCGACTCGAATCAAGAAAGCTCAGCCAACGTCGTTCAGCCAGATGGAACAAGCCGACCAACGCGAACGTAATACACAAGTAAAGCGCCGCGGCCAGGCCAAAGGATTGGAAGGTGAGGAAGGTTGCAGCGTTGGCATCCCTTGCGACTTTCAGGATATCCGGCACCGTTGCCGTGAACGCCAGGGTGGTGGAATGCAACATGAAGATCACTTCATTGCTGTAGTAGGGCAACGACCGGCGCAGGGCCGAGGGCATGATCAAGTGCACGTACAACTTCCAGCCGTCGAAGCCCAGGGAACGAGCAGCCTCGATTTCACCGCGTGGCATTGCCCGAATTGCGCCCGCCAGTATTTCCGTGGTGTAGGCCGCGGTATTGAGGGCAAACGCCAGAAGCGTGCAATTGAGCGCTTCGCGAAAAAAGGCATCCAGCAACGGTTGCTCGCGAACAGCGCCAATGCTGTAGATGCCGGTGTAGAAGATCAGTAACTGGATATACAGCGGTGTGCCGCGAAACACGTAGGTAAAGCTTTGCACCGGCCAGCGCAGCCAGCGTCGGCTGGACGTCCTGGCGATGGACAGTGGCAACGCCAACAGCAGGCCCAGGCACAAAGAGGCGCTGGTCAGCCACAAGGTCATGGCCAGACCGGTGATTTGTTGACCGTCGGAATAAATAAACGGCCGCCAATACTCCTGGATAAGCTCGATCATGATGATGATCCCTGCACACCTTCACCATACCGACGCTCCAGCCAGCGCAACGCTGCGTTTGAAACGCTGCTGAGCAACAGGTAGACCAGCGCCGCCAGCAGCAGAAAAGCCAGTAATTGCTGACTGCTCTTGCCCGCCATCTGCGCCACTTTCACCAGGTCTGCCAGGCCGATGATCGACACCAGCGCCGTAGCCTTGAGCAAGACCATCCAGTTATTGCCCAGACCCGGCAGGGCGAATCGCATCATCTGCGGGAATATCACATGCAAAAAGCTCTGCCTGAAGCTCAGGCCAAGGGCCTTGGCTGCCTGGAACTGCCCACGGGGTACAGCCAGCAACGCGCCGCGAAAGGTTTCGGTGAAATAAGCGCCGTAGATAAACCCCAGAGTGATCACGCCGGCGCTGAAAGGGTCGATATCGATGTAGGCCCAGCCCAATTCGCTGGTCAGACGACTCAGGCCTGTCTGCAACCCGTAGAAAATCAACAGCATTAACAGCAGGTCCGGTACCCCGCGAATCAAGGTGGTGTACACCTGTGCGCACAGGCGCCATGCCCTCACCCTGGACAGCTTGGCGCCTGCCCCCAGCAGGCCCAGGATCAGCCCCAGCAGCAATGACAACAGTGCCAGTTGCAGGGTGACCCAGACCCCGTGCAGTAACATCGGTAAAAAACCACCCAGGGACGCGGCGAATTGAGTGAAGGCAGGTAGCATGATCGTGTCCTCGCTGGCCGTTGAAGGCGGTTATTGGCCGCTGAACATGTTCACACCGGGGAAGTACTGCTCTTGCAGGCGAGCGTAGGTGCCATCGGCGTGCAGGGCAGCCAGCCCCTTATCCAACAGCGCTTTCAGCGTGTGGTTGCCCTTGGCGAGGCCGATGCCGCTTTTGGACGGCATCAACTCGCTGTCAATCAGCGGCCCCAGTACAAACCCGACGCCTTGGGGTGAACGCAAAAATCCGCTCTGTGCTTGCTGAGCATCCTGCAGCGATGCCTGCAAACGCCCTGTCAGCAGGTCCGCGTACACTTGCTCCTGATCGGCATAAGCCACCACCTTCATACCCTGCCCAGCGAGCACTTGCCGGGCATAAACTTCCTGAGTACTGCCCTGCAAATAGCCGACGGCCATGCCTGTGGAAAGCTCAGTGCCAGGGCGCATCACCATGGCAGTGGGGCTGGAAAACACCTCCGAGGAGAAGTCGATGACCTTTTGCCGAGCGGCAGTGATGGTCATTGAAGCGAAGATGGCGTCGATCTTGCCGGCGTTGAGGCTGGGAATCATGCCGTCAAAGTCACTCTCGACCCATTGGCAGCGAACATTCAAACGTGCACAAATTGCATTGCCGATATCTATTTCAAAACCGGTCAAAGTCCCCGTGCTGTCTTTATAAGCAAAGGGCGCATAGTTGGGATCGGCAGCGAAACGGATCACGTTGTAATCGTTGGCAAACAACGATGTATTAATCAGGAGCGCGGTGAATAACATCAGGAGTATTTTTTTCATTATTGTATTCCTCGTTATTGATTGAACAGTTGGACTGACTACACCTCTATAAATGGAATTTCTCTGCGCACTACCAGCGAGCCCTCCGGCGCATCGAACTCACGCGCGATGCGATGCCCTGAATACACCGCCGCCGCAATGGTGCCGGGCGCCACACAGTCGCCGATCAGCGTGAGCGTTCGGATGCCTGCCGCCTGTAACTGTTCGGGTGAGTTGTTCAAGGCCTGATACAGCGCCTGCTCAGGCTCCCGGGAAGTGACCAGCAGCAAGGCTGCAGCTGGGATCAACCGCGTACGTTCGGTGTAGATGCAGCCCGCTACCACGCCCTCTGGCTTAACGCTGACCAGCGTATGGGACGGCACGATCGTGACATTCAGCTGCATCAGACGACGCTGAATGCGATGCTGCTCAAGGGTGTTATGGGTCCAGGCCGCCACGTCCGCCGCGGGGGTGACGAATATCACCTCCACGCCACGCGCCACCAGATGTTCGGCCAGCACGCTGCCCATGTAATAGTGATCGTCATCGAACAGCAGCACCGGCGAAGCGGGCAACGCCCCTGCCATCAGGTCATCAGGCGTCAGCACAGGCAGGCTGTCCAGGCCCGTTAAGGATCGGCGCAAGGCGCGCCCCAATCCATCACGTCGCCAGTGGGAACCCGTAGCAATGAACACATGCTCAGCGGCTAAATCCAGCACGTCCTGGGCCTGCAAGTGGCTTTCCCGATAGATCTCCACCGACGGCATACGGCTCAACGCATCCAGTCGATAGTCAATCACCCGCGCCCAACTCGCCAGCCCCGGCAGCCGGGCTTCCAGCGCTACACGTCCGCCCAGGGTGCGCAGGCTGTCGACCAGGGCCACTTCCATCCCTCGCGCACCCAGGATCCGTGAACACTCAAGCCCGGATGGCCCGGCGCCGACCACCAGCGCCCGGCCGGGTTGCTGCGTATGGTTGACCGACTCGGGATGCCAGCCACGTCGCCATTCCTCACCCATGGTCGGGTTCTGTGTACAGCGCAGGGGCGTGCTGGTGTGATCGCCACTGACGCATACATTGCAGCCGATACACTCGCGAATTTCCTCGGCGCGCCCCTCTTCAATCTTCTTGGGCAAGAAGGGATCGGCAATCGAAGGGCGGGCCGCCCCGATCAGGTCCAGCACGCCACGACGAACCAAAGACACCATGGTGTCTGGCGAAGTGAAGCGGCCGACGCCCACCACGGGCTTGCTGGTCAGCGCCTTGAGCCCCAGCAGGAAGGTCTCCTGGTAACCCTCCCCGGCAAAGCGCGCCGTCACGCTGTCATTGGACCAATCGGCGACATTGACGTCCCACAAGTCCGGCAGGTCCGCCAGCATCGAGAAGATTTCGGCACCTTCGCCCTCGCGACTCAAGCCGTCGGCCATTTGTTCATCCACCGCCAGGCGGACCGCTACGGCACACCGATCACCGACTGCGTCGCGAGTGTCTTCAATCAATTCGCGGAGCAAACGCACACGGTTTTCCAACACACCGCCGTATTCGTCGGTACGCCGGTTATTGCGTGGCGTGAGGAAATGGAACGGCACGCTCAGGTCGTGGCCGGCGTACACATAGATGATGTCGAAACCCGCCTCCCGGGCGCGCAATGCGGCGGCTCGATGCAGGGCGCGCAATTGCCGGATATCGGCATGGCTCATGGCCCGGGCCTGCACCGGGTCGTAACTGCGCACCGGGGTATTGGAAGGCGCCCAGGGAATTTCGCGACTGTAGCGGTTGGGCGCCGAGTAACCGTTGAATGCCAGCTCTACCCCTGCCAACGACCCGTGCTGGTGTACCGCCTCACACATGCGGGCCAATGCAGGAATGTCGCGCTCATCCCACAAACGCGCCTCGATATAAGGGGAGAACTCGCTCAGCGGGCTGATTTCGCACTCTTCAGTGCACACCACGCCCCAGCCGCCCTCGGCTTTCACTGCGCGCATCCGGGCCATGGCCGAGGGATGTACATGGCCCATGCCATTACAGTGGGGAACTTGATAAAAGCGATTGCAAGTACGGACCGGGCCTATTTGTACCGGCTCAAACAGAATGTCATAGCGAGGATCGCGCACAGGGCTACTCCCGAACAAGTCAGTTCGTTAATGACGGCGTGATGGAACTTGGCGCTAATGAGTGGCGTGATTAAACGCAGTTGAACGGGGGAAACTTCGAGGTTTTCTTATTATTGGTATATTCATGATGCCCTCTCTGAATAAACAAAATTTGCTATCTTTCAAACAAAATGTCCATCCATTGAGAGGCAGTTTCGGAAACGCCCTACAAATTAATTGCAGATCATTTCTCGGGCATCGGCATCGGAAACGGCATCACATTGCTCGTGCCCCGTGCTTCGCTGATCTTCGGCGTACCCAGGCGTTCGACTTCATCGATGCGCACAATCGAATGCATCGGCACAAAGCTGCGCACCACGCCTTCGAACTGGGCCTTGAGCTTTTCTTCGCCCGGATCGACGACCAACTGGGTGCGCTCGCCAAAGACGAACTCTTCCACTTCCAGGAAGCCCCACAGATCACTTTGATAGATCTGCTTGGCGTACATTTCGAACACCTGGCCCTGGTTGAGGAAAATCACCTTGTAGATTGGAGCTTCACGTTTGGTCATGGTGGGCGGGGAACACATGGGGATATAAAAGAGGGCGCGAACTATAGCATGGCACCCGATGCACAGCGCTAGGAACCGATGGGCATGACCCCTATAATGCGCGGTTCTTTACCACCAGTTGACGATTCCCATGGCCAAGAAGCTTTATATCGAAACCCACGGTTGCCAGATGAACGAGTACGACAGCTCGCGCATGGTCGACCTGCTGGGCGAACACCAGGCCCTGGAAGTCACCGCCCGCGCCGAAGATGCCGACGTGATCCTGCTCAATACCTGCTCGATCCGCGAACGGGCCCAGGACCGTGTGTACTCCCAGCTGGGCCGCTGGCGTGAATTGAAACTGGCCAACCCGGACATGGTGATCGCCGTCGGCGGTTGCGTGGCCAGCCAGGAAGGTGCTGCGATCCGCGACCGCGCCCCGTATGTCGACGTGGTGTTCGGCCCGCAGACCTTGCACCGCCTGCCGGAAATGATCGACGCCGCACGCGTCACCAAGCTGCCGCAGGTGGACGTATCGTTCCCGGAAATCGAGAAATTCGACCATTTGCCCGAGCCGCGCATCGACGGCCCGAGCGCCTACGTGTCGGTGATGGAAGGTTGCAGCAAGTACTGCACTTTCTGCGTGGTGCCCTACACACGCGGTGAAGAAGTCAGCCGGCCGTTTGACGATGTACTGGCAGAAATCATCCACCTGGCTGAAAACGGCGTGCGCGAAGTGACCCTACTGGGCCAGAACGTCAACGGCTACCGCGGCCTGACCCACGACGGGCGCCTGGCCGACCTGGCGGAGCTGATCCGCGTGGTCGCCGCCGTCGATGGCATCGAACGTATCCGCTATACCACTTCGCACCCGCTGGAATTCTCCGACAGTCTGATCCAGGCCCACGCCGAAGTGCCGGAGCTGGTCAAGCACCTGCACTTGCCGGTGCAATCGGGCTCGGACCGCATCCTGTCGGCGATGAAGCGCAACCACACGGCGCTGGAATACAAATCCAAGCTGCGCAAATTGCGCGCCGCCGTACCGGGCATCTGCATCAGTTCGGACTTTATCGTCGGCTTCCCGGGCGAAACCGAGAAAGATTTCCAGCAGACCATGAAGCTGATTGAAGACGTCGGTTTCGACTTTTCCTACTCGTTTGTGTACAGCCAGCGCCCGGGCACCCCGGCGGCGGACCTGCTGGACGAAACCCCGGAGGCGTTGAAAAAGGAGCGGTTGAACGCACTGCAACATCGCCTCAACCAACAGGGTTTCGAAATCAGCCGACAAATGGTCGGCTCGACCCAGCGCATCCTGGTCACCGATTACTCGAAGAAAGACCCGGGTGAGTTGCAGGGGCGCACCGAGAACAACCGCATCGTCAACTTCCGCTGCGACAACCCGACCCTGATCGGCCAATTTGCCGATGTGCACATCGATGCGGCGCAGCCACACTCGTTGCGCGGCTCGCTGATCAACTGATCTCGCGGACCGGATGAAGATCAAAATGTGGGAGCTGGCTTGCCTGCGATAACGATGTATCAGTGCCCTATGTGCCAACTGACCCACCGCTATCGCAGGCAAGCCAGCTCCCACAGGAGTTCTTCATGGTTATCGAGAGTGGGGCCAGGCTATTTAAGTGCTTTCGCACACCGGCGCCTGGCGTTATTCTCTCTCTCACCTCATCAGCCAAAGGGCGGCTAAAAGCAACCTTGAACGCACCCATAGCAGAACCCCATCGTTTTCTCCTCGAGCCGTTTGAGGCTCGCCGTTTCGCCAACCTGTGCGGACAGTTCGACGAGCACCTGCGCCTGATCGAACAACGCCTGAGCATCGAGATCCGCAACCGCGGCAATCAGTTCGAGCTCATTGGTGAACCCCAACACACCACGTCTGCCGAAAACCTGCTGCGTCGCCTCTACCGCGAAACCAAGGGTAGTGAGCTGTCGCCAGAGACGGTACACCTGTACCTGCAGGAATCTGCGGTGCAAGACCTGGCCAACAACCCGGTGTCCGAAGCCAGCGTGGCCCTGCGTACCAAAAAAGGCATGATTCGCCCACGCGGCTTGAATCAGCAGAAGTACGTCAAGGAAATCCTCGGCAACGACATCAACTTCGGCATCGGCCCGGCCGGTACCGGCAAGACCTACCTGGCCGTCGCCTGTGCGGTGGATGCCCTGGAGCGCGAGCAAGTGCGGCGCATCCTGCTGGTGCGCCCGGCGGTCGAAGCGGGCGAAAAGCTCGGCTTCCTGCCCGGCGACCTGGCCCAGAAGATCGACCCGTACCTGCGCCCGCTCTACGACGCGCTGTACGAGATGCTCGGCTTTGAATACGTGGCCAAGCTGATCGAGCGCCAGGTGATCGAAATCGCCCCGCTGGCCTACATGCGTGGCCGCACCTTGAACAACAGCTTCATCATCCTCGACGAAAGCCAGAACACCACCGTCGAGCAGATGAAGATGTTCCTCACCCGCATCGGTTTCGGCTCTACCGCCGTGATCACCGGTGACGTCACCCAGGTCGACCTGCCCAAGGGCACCAAGTCGGGGCTGGCGCAGGTGATCGAGGTACTCAAGGATATACCGGGCATCAGCTTCACGCATTTCATGCCCAAGGACGTGGTGCGTCACCCGCTGGTGCAGCGCATCGTAGAAGCCTATGAGCGTTTCGATCACAAGGATGACGCACCGGCCAGGGACGTTCGCGGCGATGCTTGAGCTAGACCTGCAGCTTGCCACCGAAGCGCCCGCCCCCAGCGAAGCACAGTTCCGGCACTGGTGCACCCTGGCCCTGCGCCAGCGCACCGCAGACTCGGAGCTGACCATTCGTCTGGTGGATGAGCCCGAAGGCCGCGAGCTGAACCACACCTGGCGTCAAAAAGACTACGCGACCAACGTGCTGTCCTTCCCCGCCGACGTACCCGACGAGTTGCTGGATATCCCGCTGCTGGGCGATCTGGTGATCTGCGTCGGGGTGGTCGAGCGCGAGGCAAAGGAACAAGGCAAGGAACTTGAAGCCCATTGGGCCCATCTAGTCATCCACGGCTGCTTGCATCTCTTGGGCTACGACCATATAGACGATGATGAAGCCGAGGAAATGGAAGCACTGGAACGAACGTTGCTTGCTGAACTGGGTCACCGCGACCCTTACGCAGACGACGAAAGCTGATCAACACTCAACTGTCATATCAAAGGATTTAGAGTAATCGCTATGAGCGAAGACCGATCGAGCAACGGGCAGAAGTCATGGCTGGGTAAACTGACCCAGGCTTTTGCCCACGAGCCGAAAAACCGCCAGGAGCTGCTGGAGCTGCTGCGCGAGGCCCACCAGAACAAGTTGCTGGACAGCGAAGCGCTGGCCATCGTGGAAGGCGCCATCCAGGTGGCTGACCTGCAAGTACGGGACATCATGGTCCCGCGCTCGCAGATGATCAGCATCAAGGCGACCCAGACCCCACGGGAATTCCTCCCGGCCGTGATCGACTCGGCGCACTCGCGCTACCCGGTGATCGGTGAAAGCCATGACGACGTCATGGGTGTCCTGCTGGCCAAGGACCTGTTGCCGCTGATCCTCAAGGAGAATGGCGACAGCTTCAACATCAAGGACCTGCTGCGTCCGGCCACCTTCGTACCTGAATCCAAGCGCCTGAATGTGCTGCTGCGCGAATTTCGCGCCAACCACAATCACATGGCCATTGTGATCGACGAATACGGCGGCGTGGCTGGCCTGGTGACCATCGAAGACGTGCTGGAACAGATCGTCGGCGATATCGAAGACGAGCACGACGTCGAAGAGGACAGCTACATCAAGCCGCTGCCCAGCGGTGACTTCCTGGTCAAGGCGCTGACGCCGATCGAGAACTTCAACGAGTTCTTCGACAGCGAATTCTCCGACGATGAGTTCGACACGGTCGGCGGCCTGGTGATGAGTGCGTTCGGGCATCTGCCCAAGCGTAACGAAACCACCGAGATTGGCGCCTATCGCTTCCGCATTTTGAATGCCGATAGTCGTCGTATCCATCTGATCCGTTTGACACCTATTGCCCGCTAAGGAAGGGGTGGGGCATCAGCTATTTCCTGTGTCGCGTTGCCCCTGAGAGCGGGCCAGGCAAGGCGCAGGCCGCAGGGAATGGCATTCCCTTTTCAAGGCCTGCAACGCAGTATGGCCCGCTCTCAGGGACAACCCGAAGGGCCGGGCCTGCTGCGACACAGGGCTGCGTTACTCGTCGTTCATTTGGAAAAACCAAACCACACTCCTCGCGCCTTGCCCTGTGCCGCAGCAGGCCCGGCGCGATACAGGAAATAGCTGATGACCCACCCCTACATGCAGCGCCTGAACCGCCCCGGCTGGCCCGGTAACCTGCTGGCCGTGGTGGCCGGCGCCATCACTACCCTGGCGCTGGCGCCGTTCGATATCTGGCCGTTGGCTCTGGTAGCGGTCGGCCTGTTCTATATCGGCCTGCGGGAGCTGACACCCCGCCAGGCCCTGGGCCGCGGCTGGTGTTTCGGTTTCGGCCTGTTTGGCGCCGGCACCAGCTGGATCTACTACAGCATCCACCACTTCGGCGGCGCTTCGGTGCTGCTGGCGGGGTTCCTGATGCTGCTGTTCACCGCCGCCATTGCCTGGTTCTTTGCCCTGCCCGCCTGGTTGTGGGCGCGCTGGCTGCGCCGCAATGAAGCACCGTTGGCGGATGCCCTGACCTTCGCCGCGTTATGGGTTGGCCAGGAAGCGTTTCGTGGCTGGTTCCTCACCGGTTTCCCCTGGTTGTACTCCGGTTACAGCCAACTCGACGGCCCGCTGACCGGCCTCGCGCCGCTGGGCGGAATGTGGCTGATTTCCTTCGCGCTTGCACTCACGGCAGCCCTGCTGTGCAACCTGCCGCGCCTGCTGGCAAGCAAGCGCAACGCCTTCATTGGTGCGGGCCTGGTGTTGCTGGTCGCCCCCTGGGCCATCGGCCTGGCGCTCAAGCACCACGCCTGGACCTCGCCCTCCGGCGCCCCCCTGAGCGTCGCCGCCATCCAGGGCAACGTCGAGCAAAGCATGAAGTGGGACCCCGAGCAGCTTAATGCACAGTTGGCGCTGTATCGCGACATGAGCCTGAGCTCCAAGCGTGTCGACCTGCTGGTATGGCCGGAAACCGCCGTGCCGGTACTCAAGGAGTCGGTCGAGGGCTACCTGGGCATGATGGGCAAGTTTGCCGCCGACCGGAACACCGCGCTGATTACCGGGGTACCGATTCGCCAGGAAGTGCACCATGAAAAGCGCTACTTCAATGGCATTACCGTAGTCGGCGAAGGTGACGGCACCTATCTCAAGCAAAAGCTGGTGCCGTTTGGCGAATACGTGCCGTTGCAGGACATGCTGCGCGGGCTGATTGCGTTCTTCGACCTGCCGATGTCGGACTTCGCCCGTGGCCCTTCAGACCAGGCCATGCTTCAGGCCAAGGGCTATCAGATTGCGCCGTTCATTTGCTATGAAGTGGTGTACCCGGAATTCGCTGCCGGCCTGTCGGCCCAGAGCGACCTGCTGCTGACCATCAGCAACGACACCTGGTTCGGCCGCTCCATCGGCCCATTGCAGCACCTGCAAATGGCGCAGATGCGTGCACTGGAAGCCGGGCGCTGGATGATCCGCGCCACCAACAACGGCGTGACCGGGCTGATCAACCCGTTTGGGCAGATCACCGCACAGATCCCGCAGTTCGAGCGCGGCATTCTCTATGGGGAGGTGGTGCCGATGCATAACCTCACGCCATACCTGCAATGGCGTTCGTGGCCGTTGATCATTGTGTGCCTGGGGTTGTTTGGCTGGGCGCTGCTGGCTGGCCGGATGTCCAAAACGCTATGACCTGTGGGAGCTGGCTTGCCTGCGATGGCGGTGTATCAGTGCGCTGAGTGCTCACTGACCCACCGCCATCGCAGGCAAGCCAGCTCCCACAATTGATTTCCTGTGTTGCACCTATCGGTAGAACAGCCGATACCCCACCTGCCCCACCGCTTCGTTGATCAACTGCCCGCTCTGCCACACCGCCTTGACCTCGGGCATCCAGCCGCCCAGCGGCCGGCCATGGTCCACCCCCAGAAAGCCCACCGGCCCAGGCACCACGGTGAAACCGGCTTTCTCAAAACTCCACACCGAACGCGGCATATGCCAGGCCTGCGTCACCACCACCACACGCTTGATGCCTTGGGGCAGCAGAATCTCGGCGCTCATCTGGGCGTTTTCCCAGGTGGTACGGCTGCGCTCTTCCTTCCAGCGCACGCTGACGCCAAAATCATCCTGCATCGAAACGGCCATCAGTTCGGCTTCACTGGGCGGCGTGCCGTAATGCAAGCCGCCACTGGTCAGCACCGGCAAGCCTGACGCCTTGGCCAGTCGCGCCGCATAACGCTCACGCTCAAGACCAACGCCGGTGGGCTGGTCGCTGCCCCAGGCGATGTCCCCACGCTCGCGCCCGGAGCCCAACACCACAATCGCATCGGCGCGCTGGGCGAGCGTGGCCCAGTCTTCGCGAGCCAATGGCGGCGCTGTCTCAAGCGCACGGGCGCCCCATTGCACCATCACCGGCAGGCTGATCAACCACATCCCGCCCAGCCCCAGGGCAAAGCACACCCCGGCCAGGCGCGGGCGGCTACGGCGAAACCACCAGGCACACGCCAACAACAACAAAAAAATGCCGGGCGGCAACAGCAATTGTTTGATGAAATAACGAAAAGGCATCGGGCATCTCCAAAGATGCCCGAAGCCTAAATGCAACGCGATCAAGCGACAATCTTTACCAGCCTGTTTCGACAACGTTAATGGATAGTACTGTGCTTCACTTGCACCGTACGGACCGGGACCTTTCCGGGCCGCGACCGGCCGCCAAGTCTTTGAGCCAAATGACCTTGGCCGAACGAGGAGGCTCCTGGGCTGGCGGGGAGGCCTGCCCATGAGAGGCGCGGTGTTGATTCAACTCCAGGTAAGTCCTGATCAATTCAAGCTCTGCCTGGCTCAAGCCTCGCAACTCCAGCTCCAGAGGCCGCTCATCACGCAATCGGCCTGCGGTTCTTGCAGCATCCAATGCCCGACCCAAACGGTCGATCAGTCCTTCATACAATTGCGGTTTCGTTAGAGTTCGCTGCGATTCAACCATCCCCTCACCTCATTGAAGAAATACTTGCTCCCCAATAAACAGCGTAGCCCCCGTTGCTGCACCTGCCCGGTGCCGCGACAGACGGCCCTTGCCGCGCAATCAGGGTTTCCCTCGATAGAGTGGGGTCATGTATGCTACGGCGCTTCCTGTAACTCCACTTCCCGCAGGGTTTGGGCACGGACGCGCCACTTTCTGGTGTCGAACAACCCGGACTATGCACCGAAGAGGATTAGGCCACCCCTATTCAGTTCAAAAGTAGCCATGCACGAACAATATCAGCCCCGTGAAATAGAAAATGCCGCACAAACCTTCTGGGACGAGCAAAAGTCCTTTGAAGTCAGCGAACAGCCAGGCAAGGAGACTTACTACTGCCTATCGATGTTCCCTTACCCCAGCGGCAAGCTACACATGGGGCACGTGCGTAACTACACCATCGGCGACGTGATTTCCCGCTACCAGCGCATGCTCGGCAAAAACGTCCTGCAACCCATGGGTTGGGACGCCTTCGGTATGCCGGCGGAAAACGCCGCGATGAAAAACAACGTGGCGCCCGCCAAGTGGACCTACGAAAACATCGCCTACATGAAGACCCAGCTGCGCAGCCTGGGCCTGGCGGTGGACTGGTCCCGCGAGGTCACCACCTGCAAGCCCGATTACTACCGTTGGGAACAATGGCTGTTCACGCGCCTGTTCGAAAAAGGTGTGATCTACAAAAAGAGCGGTACCGTGAACTGGGACCCGATCGACCAGACCGTACTGGCCAACGAGCAGGTCATCGACGGTCGCGGCTGGCGCTCCGGCGCGCTGATCGAAAAGCGCGAAATCCCGATGTACTACTTCAAGATCACCGCCTACGCGGATGAACTGTTGTCGAGCCTCGACGATCTGCCGGGCTGGCCTGAACAGGTCAAGACCATGCAGCGCAACTGGATCGGCAAATCCAAGGGCATGGAAGTGCAGTTCCCGTATAACGTCGATTCCATCGGCGAAGCGGGCGCCCTGAAAGTCTTCACCACCCGTCCGGATACGCTGATGGGCGCGACTTACGTCGCGGTCGCCGCCGAACACCCGCTGGCCACCCAGGCGGCACAGAACAACCCCGAGCTGCAGGCGTTCATCGCCGAATGCAAGGGCGGCAGCGTGGCGGAAGCCGACGTCGCCACCCAGGAGAAAAAAGGCCTGCCGACCGGCCTGTTCGTCGAGCACCCGCTGACCGGCGAGAAACTGCCGGTATGGGTCGCCAACTATGTGCTGATGCACTACGGCGACGGCGCCGTCATGGCCGTGCCGGCCCACGACGAGCGCGATTTCGAATTCGCCACCAAATACAGCCTGCCGATCAAGTCGGTAGTACGTACCAGCTCGGGCGACACCAACCCAGCCCCGTGGCAAGACGCCTACGGCGAGCACGGCACCCTGATCAACTCCGGCGAATTTGACGGCCTGGACTTCCAGGGCGCCTTCGACGCCATCGAAGTCGCGCTGATCAAGAAGAACCTCGGTGCTTCGCGCACCCAGTTCCGCTTGCGCGACTGGGGTATCAGCCGCCAGCGCTACTGGGGCTGCCCGATCCCGATCATTCACTGCCAAACCTGCGGCGATGTACCGGTACCGGAAGACCAACTGCCCGTCGTGCTGCCTGAAGATGTAGTGCCAGATGGTGCTGGCTCGCCATTGGCGCGCATGCCCGAGTTCTACGAGTGCAACTGCCCGAAATGCGGCGCACCGGCCAAGCGTGAAACCGACACCATGGACACCTTCGTGGAGTCCTCCTGGTACTACGCCCGTTACGCCTCGCCGCACTATGAAGGTGGCCTGGTGGAGAAATCCGCAGCCGACCATTGGCTGCCGGTGGATCAGTACATCGGCGGTATCGAACACGCCATTCTCCACCTGCTGTACGCGCGCTTCTTCCACAAGCTGATGCGCGACGAAGGCCTGGTGAGCTCCGATGAGCCGTTCAAGAACCTGCTGACCCAGGGCATGGTGATCGCCGATACCTACTATCGTCGCGAAGCCAATGGCGCCTACACCTGGTTCAACCCGGCGGACGTCGAACTTGAGCGTGACAGCAAAGCCAAGGTGATCAGCGCCAAACTGAAAGCCGACGGCCTGCCGGTGGAAATCGGTGGCACCGAGAAGATGGCCAAGTCCAAGAACAACGGCGTCGACCCACAGTCGATGATCGACCAGTTCGGCGCCGATACCTGCCGTCTGTTCATGATGTTCGCCTCGCCGCCCGACATGAGCGCCGAATGGTCCGACTCCGGCGTCGAAGGCTCGCACCGCTTCCTCAAGCGCGTCTGGCGCCTGGCCCATGCCCATGTCAGTCAGGGCTTGCCGGGCAAGCTGGACGTCGCGGCCTTGAACGACGAGCAGAAAGCCATTCGCCGCAGCACTCACCTGGCCATCCGCCAGGCGAGCCTGGACGTAGGGCAGAACCACAAGTTCAACACCGCCATCGCCCAGGTGATGACGCTGATGAACGTGCTGGAAAAAGCCCCGCAGGCCACCGAACTTGATCGCGCGCTGATTCACGAGGGCCTGGAAACGGTTACCCTGCTGCTCGCACCGATCACGCCGCATATCAGCCACGACCTGTGGAACCGCCTGGGCCACAGCGGCGCCGTCATCGATGCCGCCTGGCCGGTACAGGATGACAGCGCCCTGGTTCAGGACACGCTGCAACTGGTCATCCAGGTTAACGGTAAACTGCGCGGCCAGATCGACATGCCGGCCAGTGCCAGCCGTGAAGAGGTCGAAGCGGCTGCGCGCATCAACGAAAACGTGCTGCGCTTTACCGAAGGCTTGACGATCCGCAAAGTGATCGTGGTGCCCGGCAAACTGGTCAACATCGTCGCCAGCTAAATCGGATCGGGCGCGGGGCTTGGGCCCTGCGCCGAACTAAACCTTTAGGGCCTGGATAAGGCCCACCTGGTTTCAAGGGGAGCAACAAAATGATCAAACGCAATCTGCTGGTTATGGGCCTTGCCGTGCTGCTGAGCGCTTGCGGCTTCCAGCTGCGCGGCACCGGCACCAACGAGCTGTCGCTCAAGGAACTCGACGTCAGCGCCCGCAACGCCTATGGCGAAACCGTCACCCAGCTGCGCCAGACCCTGGAGAACAGCGGCGTGCACGTGTACAACGGCGCGACCTACAAGCTGGTGCTGGTAGACGAGAAAGAAACCCAGCGCAATATCAGCTACGCCAGTGCCGGCCGTGCGTCCGATGTGGAGTTGAACACTGCGCTCTACTTCGAAGTACAGGGTCGCGATCAGTTGCCGCTGATGGGTGACAAGATCCAGGTGCAGAAAGTCGTGAGCCACGATGGCAATAACCTGGTGGGTTCGGACTCCGAGACCCTCCAGGTGCGCAAGGAAATGCGTCGTGAGCTGATCCAGCGCATGATGACTCGCCTGCAAATGCTGACCCCGGAAAAGCTCGCCGCCCTGCAGCAAACCGCCGACAACAAGGCCAAGGCTGACGCCGATGCCCTGAAAGCCGCGCAAGAGTATGAAGACAACACGCCGAAACAATCGCCTGTTGAAGTTCCTGTCGAGTAAGCCAGACGGGGCGCCCCTGGCGCCCCGTTCGCCCTGCCTATGAAACTCGCCCCCGCCCAACTCGCCAAACACCTGCAAGGTGGCCTCGCGCCTGTCTATATCGTCAGCGGTGATGACCCGCTGCTGTGCCAGGAAGCGGCCGACGCTATCCGCACTGCCGCGCGCCAGCAAGGTTTCGATGAACGCCAGGTGTTCAGTGCTGACGCCAGTTTCGACTGGGGTACCCTGCTGCAAGCCGGCGCGAGCATGTCGCTGTTTGCCGAAAAGCGCCTGCTGGAGCTGCGCCTGCCCTCGGGCAAGCCCGGCGACAAAGGTGCGGCGGCGCTGATGGAGTACTGCTCGCGCCCTGCCGAAGACACCGTGCTGCTGATCAGCCTGCCCAAGCTCGACGGCAGCGCGCAGAAAACCAAGTGGGGCAAGGCACTGGTAGAAGGTGCGCAAACCCAGTTCATCCAGATCTGGCCTGTGGACAGCAACCAGTTGCCGCAGTGGATTCGTCAGCGCCTGTCACAATCGGGGCTGGCGGCGACACAAGATGCCGTGGAGCTGATCGCCGCCCGGGTCGAGGGCAACCTGCTTGCCGCCGCCCAGGAGATCGAAAAGCTCAAGCTGATGGCCGAGGATGGGCAGATCACCGTCGAAACCGTACAAGGCGCAGTGGCCGATAGCGCTCGCTTTGATGTGTTCGGCCTGGTCGATGCGATCCTCAACGGTGAGCCCGCCCACGCGCTGCGTATGCTTGAAGGCTTGCGTGGCGAAGGGGTGGAACCGCCGGTGATCCTCTGGGCCCTGGCCCGGGAGCTGCGAGTACTGGCGAATATCGCCTTGCAATACAGCCAGGGCACACCGCTGGACAAATGCTTCAGCCAGGCCAGGCCACCGGTGTGGGACAAGCGCAAACCGCTGATGAGCAAAGCTCTGCAACGGCACTCGGCGCAACGCTGGGCGCAACTGTTGCTGGAAGCGCAGCGCATCGATGCGCAGATCAAGGGCCAGGCAGCCGGCTCGCCGTGGATGAGCCTGAGCCGTTTGTCGCTATTGATGGCCGGCCAGCGCCTCACCCTGCCAGCCGAATAACCCTCTCTTGAAAACACCATAGATCCAATGTGGGAGGGGGCTTGCTCCCGATGGCAGTGTGTCAGGAATTTATGTTTCACTGATGTACCGCTATCGGGAGCAAGCCCCCTCCCACATTTGACCTGCGTACCTTTCCTACACTTCGCGGGGCTTTACAGCCGCTCAACTTAGGCAGATTATTTGCCCGCTCCACCACCCACAGAGACTAGACACCATGAGCAAAAAGCCATCCAAGCATGGCCCCAACAAGGCCAAATCCATCATCGCCCAGCCACTGTTCCGCAGCCGTCAGGAACGCGCCGGCAAGGGCAAAGGCAGCTACCGCCGCGAAGCCTTCCAGTCTAATAGCTGGGAGGCTTCTTACTTTCTGGCTGCCTGAAGGCAAGCGCCCCTCTGGCATGATAAGGTCTGTACCTGATTTGTAACCCCCTGGACCTGTGCATGCCCTCTAGTCTTTCTCGTCGTTGGCACCTACGCCAATTGATCGCTGCCTCCAGCCTCATTCTGCTTGTCGCCTGCGCGGAAAAACCTACCGCCGCGGACGCTCAGCCCCTGCCCAAGCTCCAGACGGCACCGGCTATCGCACCGGCTGTGGTTGCCCCCTTGGCAGTGGATAATCTTGATATCCAACCGACCCAGACCTTTGCCGAATGGCAGGCTGGCTTCCGTGCGCAAGCGCTGCAAGCCGGGATCACTGCGGCTGTGTTCGATAACGCTTTTGCCGGCGTCACCCCTGATATGGCGGTGATTCGCGCCGACCGCAGCCAACCGGAATTTTCCCGCCCGGTGTGGGAATACCTCGACGGCGCCCTGTCACCGGTGCGCGTGCGCAATGGTCAGGCGCTGCTGGTCAAATACGCTGATATTCTGCAAAGCATCGAACAGCGCTATGGCGTCGACCGCCAGGCACTGGTCTCGGTGTGGGGCATGGAGAGCAACTTCGGCGCGTTCCAGGGCAATAATTCGGTGATCCGCTCCCTGGCCACCCTGGCCTATGAAGGCCGTCGCCCGGCCTTTGCCCAGGCGCAGCTGCTGGCAGCGCTGCAGATCATCCAGCATGGTGATATTCAAGCCGACCAGATGAAAGGTTCCTGGGCCGGTGCGATGGGCCAGACGCAGTTTATCCCGACCACCTATAACACCCATGCGGTGGACTTTGACGGTGATGGTCGTCGCGATATCTGGAACAGCCCGTCCGACGCCCTCGCCTCCACGGCGCATTACCTGCAAAGCTCCGGGTGGCAGAAAGGCCAGCCATGGGGCGTTGAAGTGCAGCCGCTGCCGTCGGGCTTCGACTACAGCCTGGCCGATGGCGGCGTGCGCAAGACCGTGGCGCAATGGCTGCAACTGGGCATCCAACTCCCCCCTGGCGTGAGCCTGCCGGCCAATGTCGACCAGTTGTCCGCCGCCCTGCTGTTACCGGCTGGCTACCGTGGCCCGGCATTCCTGGTATTGGATAACTTCCGCGCAATCCTCAAGTACAACAATTCGTCGTCCTATGCGCTGGCGGTTGGCCTATTGTCGGAGCGATTTGGCGGCGGCGGTGTGATTCGTGGCAGTTGGCCCAAAGATGAGCTGCCGCTGAGCCGCTCCCAGCGTATCGACCTGCAAACGGCACTCAGCGCCAAAGGCTATGACGCCGGTAACCCGGATGGGATTATCGGCGCCAATACGCGCAAGGCGATTCGCGCGGCGCAGCAGGCGTTGGGCTGGCCGGCGGATGGGTATCCGACGGTGAAGTTGCTGGAATCGCTGCAAGGCCGGTAAATAGTTGTATGGCGACTACCACAATCGGGGGCAAGCCCCCGATTGCGGTTTAGCAGACTGTAAAAAACTCAGGGGTTGAACACTACATCCTGCTCCAACACCACCCGCCGCTCCCCCGCATCCAAGCGCACCAAAGCACCCATCGGCAACGTCAGGTTGGGGTCGCAATGCCCACTGCGCCAGCCAGCCAGCACCGGAACGCACAGGGGTTCGAAGGTCTGCTTCAGCAACCGCTCCAGCGCACCGTTATCCACACCCGCCACATCCCCTACCAGCACACCGGCGACCTGGGCCAGCTTGCCGGCCAGGCGCAGGTGAGTCAGCAGGCGGTCGATACGATAAAGCGGCTCGTTGACGTCCTCGATAAACAGGATGATGCCTTCGGCGTCTATCTCATACGGCGTGCCCATTGTTGCAGCAATCATCGACAGATTACCGCCCAGCAAGCGCCCACAGGCAACGCCTGGCTCGATCGTGGTCAACGGGTAGGCCACCGGGTGCGCAAGCACACTGCCGGCGCCCAGTTGGCCACGCAGCAGGCTGAACAGGGAGGATTCGGTTGGCTGTTGCTTATCGCCCAGCAGGTCGGCATTGAGCATCGGCCCGTGGAATGTGACAAAGCCGGCGTAACGGTTGATCGCCAGGTGCAAGGCGGTGATATCGCTGTAACCCACGAATGGTTTGGGGTTGGCACGCAGCAGGTCGTAGTCCAGCGCGTCGAGCAAGCGTGGCGTGCCGTAGCCGCCGCGCAGGCAGAAGATGGCATCGACGTCGGGATTGGCGAAGGCGGCGTGCAGGTCGCGCAGGCGCACTTCATCGCTGCCGGCCAGGTAGCCGTCGCGCTCGTATACACCGGGGTAAATGCGCAGGTCGTAACCGCGGGCACGCATCCATTGCCCGGCTTTTTCAACGTCCAGCGCGGCAGGGCCAGCGGGGGCGATCAGGCCGATGGTGCCTTCGGGGCGCAGTGCAGGTACGGCGGCGGTCATCTATGGTTCTCCCTATATGACGCAGAACGAAATGTGGGAGCTGGCTTGCCTGCGATGCAAGCGCCTCGGTGTATCAGTGACACCGAGGTGATGCTATCGCAGGCAAGCCAGCTCCCACACAAGCCAGCATTTCACATTGATTCTGGGGGCGGCTTACGAAACCAGGCTTGCCTTGACCAGCTTGGCCTGCTCGTCGGCGTGGTACGAAGAACGCACCAACGGGCCCGACGCCACGTTCTTGAAGCCCATCTTGTAACCTTCCTCGGCGAACCAGGCGAAGGTGTCCGGGTGCACGAAACGCTGCACCGGCAAATGGCTGCGCGATGGTTGCAGGTACTGGCCCAGGGTCAGCATGTCGATGTCGTGTTCGCGCATGCGCTTCATGACTTCGATGACTTCTTCGTCGGTCTCGCCCAGGCCCAGCATCAAGCCGGATTTGGTCGGGATGTGCGGCATCATCTGCTTGAATTTCTGCAGCAGGGTCAGCGACCACTGGTAGTCCGAACCCGGACGCGCAGCCTTGTACAGGCGCGGTACGGTTTCCAGGTTGTGGTTGAACACATCTGGCGGCTCGGCGGCGGTGATTTCCAGAGCCACGTCCATACGGCCACGGTAGTCCGGCACCAGGGTTTCGAGCATCACGTTGGGTGACAGCTTGCGGATCTCACGGATGCAGTCGGCGAAGTGCTGGGCACCGCCGTCGCGCAGGTCGTCACGGTCGACCGACGTGATCACCACGTACTTGAGTTTCAGGTCGGCGATGGCGATGGCCAGGCTTTGCGGCTCGTTGACGTCCAGAGGTTTCGGACGGCCGTGGCCTACGTCGCAGAATGGGCAACGACGGGTGCAGATGTCGCCCATGATCATGAACGTGGCGGTGCCGCCAGAGAAGCATTCACCCAGGTTCGGGCAGGACGCTTCTTCGCATACGCTGTGCAGTTTGTGTTTGCGCAGCAGGGACTTGATACGGTCGACTTCCGGCGAAACCGGGATGCGCACGCGAATCCAGTCGGGTTTCTTCGGCAGTTCGGTAGTCGGGATGATCTTGACCGGGATGCGTGCAACCTTCTCGGCGCCGCGCAGCTTGACGCCGGCTTCCACCTTGGCACGCGGGGCCGGGGCTGGACGCTCAGTGATGTCCAGCGTCGGGATCATGGTTTGCACAACATCAGTAGTCATATCAATCGATTCCGCCCGTCAGGGTCGTCTGCTCTGCATAGTCGAGGTGTTTGACGAGCTGCGCGCGCAGCCGGGCACTAACCTCGGCAAATTTAATCGGTGTGGCATGATCGCTCAGTTGGGTCATCGCCAGCCCGGCATAACCGCACGGGTTGATCCGCCGGAACGGCGCCAGGTCCATGTCCACGTTCAAGGCCAGGCCATGAAAGGAACAACCGTGGCGAATACGCAGCCCCAGGGAGGCGATTTTCGCGCCGTCTACATACACACCGGGTGCATCGGGCTTGGCCGCGGCGGTCACGCCATAACTGGCCAGCAGCTCGATCAGGCAAGCCTCCATGCGGCTGACCAGGTCGCGCACGCCAAAACCCAGCTTGCGCACATCCAGCAACAGGTAAGCCACCAATTGCCCTGGGCCATGGTAAGTCACTTGGCCACCCCGGTCGACCTGCACCACCGGAATATCACCCGGAAGCAACAGATGCTCGGCCTTGCCGGCCTGCCCCTGGGTGAATACCGGCGGGTGTTCCACCAGCCAGATTTCATCCGGAGCCGAGGTGCCGCGCTCGTTGGTAAAGCGCTGCATGGCATGCCAGACCGGCTCGTAGGCCATCTGGCCGAGCTCGCGAAAGCCCAGAACGTGCGACATCACAGCACCATGTGCACGAAGCCGGTGGCCCGCAGTTCGCTGTTGATGTTGTAGAGCTGGTCCTGATCGGTCGCAACGATGTGCAACTGAATCGTGGTGTACTTGCCGGTGGAGCTTTGACGCTCGTCCACGCGGTTGTCGTTGATCGTCGCGTGTTTCCTGACGATTTCGAGAATCTTGTCCTTGCGGCCGACACCGGTATCGCTGATCACCTTGACGGGATAATCCGTCACAGGGAATTCGATCTTTGGCGCCTTTACTTCTACGTCTTTATCGGTCATGGCAGAACAGCCTCGTAAGCGCTAAGCCGTGGCGACGGGCAAAGCCCCGCGCTGGATCAACGCGGGGCTTTGCAGGTGCACACAATCAGTTGAACAAGCCGTAGAAGAATAGACGGATGCTATCCCATACGCGGCGGAAGATACCACCTTCCTCGACAGCGTCCAGCGCGATCAGGTCGGCGCTATGCACCACCTTGTCGTCCAGCTTGACTTCGACTTTACCGATCACGTCGCCCTTGGCGATTGGGGCGACCAATTGCGGGTTCAGGGTCATGCTGGCGGCGAGCTTTTTCAGCTGGCCTTTAGGCATGGTCAGGGTCAGGTCGTCAGCCAGGCCGGCCTTGACTTGGGAGGTGGCGCCTTTCCATACCGGCGCGGTCGCAAGCTCGGCACCCTTCTGGTAGAAGGTCTGGGTTTCGAAGAAGCGGAAGCCGTAGGTCAGCAGTTTTTGCGTCTCGGCCGCACGGGCCTGTTCGCTGTTGGTGCCGAATACCACGGCGATCAGGCGCTGGCCATCACGCACAGCGGACGACACCATGCAGTAACCGGCTTCGTCGGTGTGGCCGGTTTTCAGGCCGTCGACGGTCTTGTCGCGCCACAGCAGCAGGTTGCGGTTAGGCTGCTTGATGTTGTTCCAGAAGAACTCCTTCTGGGAGTAGATCGCGTAGTGCACCGGGTCAACGCGGATGATCGCGCGCGCCAGGATCGCCATGTCGTGAGCCGACGAATAGTGCTCTGGGTTCGGCAGGCCGGTCGGGTTCATGAAGTGGCTGTTGGTCATGCCCAGGTCGGCGGCAGTCTTGTTCATCACGTCGGCGAACGCATCTTCGCTGCCGGCGATGTGCTCGGCCAGGGCGACGCTGGCGTCGTTGCCGGACTGGATGATGATGCCGTGCAACAGGTCACTGACGGTGACTTGCGAGCCGACCTTGATGAACATCCGCGAACCACCGGTACGCCAGGCGTTTTCGCTGACGGTGACCGGATCGTTCTCGCCGATCTGGCCGCGACGGATTTCCAGGGTCGCGATATAGGCAGTCATCAGCTTGGTCAGGCTGGCTGGCGGCAGGCGTACATCACCGCCGTTTTCGACCAGCACGTTGCCACTGGCGGCGTCCATGAGGACCCACGACTTGGCGGCCAGTTGCGGGGAGGCCGGCACCATTTCAACCGCCCAGGCGGCCGGGGTGATGATCAGCGAGATAAGCAGGCACGTGCGTTTGGCTAAGGTGGTGATGTTCATCCGTCTCTCGAAATTGCTTATGGAAACTTGCCCTCGCGGGCAAAACTATTCAGACAGCCCGCTTCCAGACTGTCACGTGTTCGGTTGCCCGCTCACCCCTTGCCCCTGGGTTTTTATTGTTCAACGAGCCAACAACCTGGACTCAAGCGCGCAGGCGCACCTGAGCCATCAATCCGTTACTTATTCTGCGGTGACCACGCTGGGTTGCCCCAGGTTGGCCAGGCGGACGCTGTTCTGCACTTGCGCCACTTCACTTGGCGAACCGATCGGGCCCATGCGTACACGGTGCAACGTTTGCTGGTTACGCACGATGGAACTGATGAAGACCGGCGCGCTGACCATACCGCTGAGCTTGGACCTTAACAGTTCTGCCGCATCCGGGTTGGCGAAAGCGCCGACCTGAAGGTAT
This sequence comes from Pseudomonas sp. B329, assembly GCF_023127835.1. Taxonomy (NCBI): domain Bacteria; kingdom Pseudomonadati; phylum Pseudomonadota; class Gammaproteobacteria; order Pseudomonadales; family Pseudomonadaceae; genus Pseudomonas; species Pseudomonas sp. B329. The sequence goes on from NZ_SPKP01000021.1 coordinate 218,162, forward strand.
TGCCCGCCCGCCATCGAGGCGCCCGGTGCTGCGTGAGGGACGACGACGGTATCCGGAGCATGTTGCGCCGGCGGCGGCGTCCACTGCTCGATCTTGCCGGTCGAGGCCGTCACTTGCGGTTGGGGGGTTGCCGGTTCGTTAAGCATCAACGGCGCCGGCTTGCCACGCTGGGCCCAATACTGCGCCGGGTCGATGCCCTCGACTTTCACCCGTGCAGTGCCGGTTTCGGCGTAGCCAAGCTTCTTGGCCGCGGCGTAGGACAAGTCGATGATCCGGTCCGAATAGAACGGCCCGCGGTCGTTGACCCGCAGGATTACCGTACGGTTGTTGTCCAGGTTGGTAACGCGAACATAGCTGGGAAGCGGCAGGGTCTTGTGGGCCGCGCTCATGCCGTACAGGTCATACACTTCGCCGTTGGCGGTGTTCTGGCCATGAAACTTGGTGCCGTACCAGGACGCGGTGCCGGACTGCACGTAGGTCTTGGATTCCTGCAGCGGGAAGTAATTCTTGCCCAGCACGGTGTAGGGGTTGGCCTTGTAGGGGCCGGTGTGCAGGGTCGGCGTGGCATCCGGGATTTTCGAGACATCCACATCCCACCACGGCGCGCCATCTTTGTGCGCACGGTTGATGTCCAGGCCCGGCTGGGCGCGCACCACCGTGCCGCCGGCCTTCTTGGCAGGCGCACGGTTAGGGGTGGTGGAGCAACTGGCAACCAGCAAGGACAACGCGGCGAACGCCACCAGCTTGAGCGGTTTTTTGAACGGCGATACCCGCATTACTTGTTGCCCCGTGCTTGAACCAGCTCATCTGACAGCTGATGCACGGCCATGGCGTACATCACACTGCGGTTATAACGCGTGATTGCGTAGAAATTCTTCAGGCCCATCCAGTATTCCGGGCCGTTTGCACCTTCCAGGCGGAATGCCGTCACCGGCATGTCGTCGCGTGGCGCATTCTGACTCGACCAGCCCAGCGCTCGCAACTCCCCGACGGTCTTGACCGGCTCGATACCCTGGGTCAAGCCTTCATCGGCGCGCTCACCTGTGACATCGGCGCGGATAACCACCGGTTCGCCGCCAACCCAGCCGTGACGCTTGAAGTAGCTGGCCACGCTGCCGATGGCGTCGTCGGGGTTGCTCCAGATATTGATATGGCCGTCGCCGTCAAAGTCCACCGCATAGGCGCGAAAGCTGCTCGGCATGAACTGCGGCAAGCCCATCGCGCCGGCGTACGAGCCCTTGAGTGTCATCGGGTCGACCTGTTCTTCGCGGGCCAGCAGCAGGAATTCGCGCAGCTCCTTGCGGAAGAATTCGGCACGCGGCGGGTAATCGAAGCCCAGGGTCGACAAGGCGTCGATCACCCGGTAGCTGCCGGTATTGCGGCCGTAGAACGTTTCAATGCCGATGATCGAGACGATGACCTGGGCCGGCACGCCGTATTCCTGCTCGGCGCGGGCCAGGACGGCTTCATGCTGGCGCCAGAAGTCCACGCCGCGGGCAATACGTGCGTCAGTAAGGAACATCGGGCGATATTCCTTCCACTGCTTCACGCGTTCGGCGGGGCGGGAAATGGCGTCGAGGATCGCCTGCTTTTTCTGGGCTTCGCGGAACACGCCCATCAGTTGCTCGCCAGCAAAACCGTAGTCGCGGGTCATCTCACCGACAAATTCGGCGACCTGGGGTGAACCATCGTAGTCACCGGCCTGCGCCTCTTGCGTTGCCCCCAGCAGCCCAATCAGGCCCATCCAGGTCGCATGCCGAGTCGCCCAGCCGCGCATTACTTGCATTGACATCTTCACCTTATTCAAACCTGTGCGATCCACTTGCGATGCGTATGAATCGACATCAAAACCCCAAACGCTGACAGCAATGTCACCAGCGAAGTTCCGCCGTAGCTAATGAATGGCAACGGCACCCCAACCACCGGCAGCAGGCCACTGACCATACCGATGTTGACGAAAACGTAAACAAAAAAAGTCATGGTCAGGCTGCCGGCAAGCAATTTACCGAACAGCGTCTGCGCCTGGGCGGTAATCACCAGGCCGCGACCAATCAACAGCAGATAGATCAACAATAAGGCGCAAATGCCCACCAGGCCGAACTCTTCGCCCATCACCGCGATGATGAAGTCGGTATGACTTTCGGGCAAGAAGTCCAGATGGGACTGGGTGCCCAGCAACCAGCCTTTGCCGAATACGCCGCCGGAACCGATGGCCGCCTTGGACTGGATGATGTTCCAGCCGGTGCCCAACGGGTCGCTCTCCGGGTCGAGGAACGTCAGGATCCGTTGCTTCTGATAGTCGTGCATGAAGAAGAACCACATGGCCACGGCCACGGGGACGGCAGCGGCCAGCACGCTGAGGATCCAGCGCCAGCGCAAGCCGCCCATAAACAGCACGAACGCGCCACCGGCCAGAATCAGCAATGAGGTGCCAAGGTCAGGCTGGCGCACGATCAGAATAAACGGCACGCCGATTAGAAGCAGGCTGATCACCACGTGCTTGAGCTGTGGCGGCAAGGTGCGCTTGGACAAGTACCAGGCGATGGTGGCCGGCATCAGGATCTTCATGAATTCCGACGGTTGGAAGCGAATCACCCCGGGAATGTTGATCCAGCGCGTGGCTCCCATGGCGTTATGGCCCATGACATCCACCACCACCAGCAGCAACACGCCGGCGACATACCCCAGCGGCACCCAACGCGCCATGAAGCGTGGTTCAAGCTGGGCGATCACCACCATCGACAACAGGCCCAGGCCAAACGAGGACGCCTGTTTGATCAGCAGGTCCCAGTTCTTGCCGCTGGCCGAATACAGCACGAACAGGCTGCCGGCCGCCAAGGTCAGCAGCAGGATCAGCAGCGGCCCATCAATGTGCATGCGTTGCAGCAACGTCGCACGGCGACGCATCACATCCTCGCTGGAGAGGATGCGGTCAAAATTACTCTTCACGGGCCGTAACCTCGGGGCTTGATGGGGGGCCGCCATACTCGGGCTTGAGCTTGCCATCCTCGGCCAACAGCCAGGCATCCATGATCTGCCGCACCACGGGCGCCGCGACGCCAGAGCCGGACTCACCGTTCTCGACCATCACCGAGACCACGATTTTCGGGTCGTCAGCCGGGGCGAAGCCGACAAACAAGGCGTGGTCGCGGTGACGCTCCTGAACCTTGGAACGGTCATATTTTTCGCCCTGCTTGATCGCGACCACCTGGGCCGTACCACTCTTGCCGGCGATGCGGTATTGCGCGCCGGCTGCCGCCTTGCGTGCGGTACCCCGTGCGCCGTGCATGACTTGCTGCATGCCGTGGTTGACCTTGGCCCAGTCCGACGGGTCGCGCAGCACAATATCGGGAATCGGGTTGTCGTCTACCGGCTTTTCGCCTTCGATGGTCTTGGCCAGGTGCGGCCGATTCCAGATGCCTTTATTGGCCACCAGCGCCGTGGCCTGGGCCAGTTGCAGCGGCGTGGCCTGCATATAGCCCTGGCCGATTCCCAGGATCAGGGTTTCACCCGGGAACCATGCCTGACGGCGCGTCGCACGCTTCCATTCCCGCGACGGCATCAGGCCGGGAGACTCTTCGAACATGTCCAGAGAGACTTTCTGACCGAGGCCGAACTTGCCCATGTAGGCAGACAGGCGATCGATCCCCAGCTTGTGGGCCAGGTCGTAAAAATAGGTGTCGTTGGAGCGCATGATCGCGGTGTCCAGGTCGACATAGCCGTCACCGGAGCGGTTCCAGTTACGGTATTTGTGATCATAGTTGGGCAGCATGTAGTAGCCGGGGTCATAGACCCGGCTGGAGGCCGTGACTACACCGGAGTCCAGGCCGGCAATCGCCACCGCCGGCTTGATGGTCGAACCCGGTGGATACAGGCCGCGCAATACGCGGTTGAACAGCGGTCGATCGATGGAGTCGCGCAGCTCGGCGTAGGCCTTGAAGCTGATGCCGGTGACGAACAGGTTAGGGTCGAAACTCGGCTGACTGACCATCGCCAGCACTTCGCCGGTTTTCGGGTCCAGCGCCACCACGGCGCCACGCCGGCCACCCAGGGCCATCTCGGCCGCTTCCTGCAACTTGATGTCCAGGCTCAGCACAATGTCCTTGCCCGGTATCGGGTCGGTGCGCTTGAGCACGCGCAAGACGCGGCCGCGGGCGTTGGTCTCGACTTCTTCGTAACCCACCTGGCCGTGCAGCTCGGGCTCGTAGAAACGCTCGATGCCGGTCTTGCCGATATGATGGGTGCCGCTGTAATTGACCGGGTCGAGGGTTTTAAGCTCTTTCTCGTTGATCCGCCCCATATAGCCGACCGAGTGGGCAAAGTGCGCCCCCTGCGGATAGTGGCGCACCAACTGCGCCACCACTTCCACACCCGGCAGGCGGAACTGGTTCACGGCGATTCGGGCGATCTGCTCTTCGGTCAGCTCGAACAGGATCGGCACCGGCTCGAACGGCCGGCGCCCCTGCTTCATGCGTTTCTCGAAGATCACCCGGTCTTCCGGCGTCAGTTGCAGCACCTCGACAATCACATCGAGCACCTGCTGCCAGTCGCCGGAACGCTCACGGGTCATGCTCAGGCTGAAGCTGGGGCGGTTATCCGCGACCACCACGCCATTGCGGTCGAAGATCAGCCCACGGGTCGGCGGAATCGGCTGCACATGCACCCGGTTGTTTTCCGACAGCGTGGAGTGATAGTCGTACTGGATCACCTGCAGGAAATACAGACGCGCAATCAGCACGCACATCAACGCCACCACCAAAATCGCACCGAACACCACCCGCGCGCGTACCAGACGTGCGTCTTTCTCGTGGTCCTTGATGCGGATCGGCTGGGTCATCGGGGGCAGCGCAGACTATTTGTGGTAAGGGTGCCCGGACAGAACTGTCCAGGCGCGATACAGCTGTTCACCGATCAGAATCCTTACCAACGGGTGCGGCAATGTCAGCGCCGACAACGACCAGCGCTGATCGGCTCGCGCGCAGACTTCCGGCGCCAGCCCCTCGGGGCCACCGACCATGAAGTTGACCGTACGCGAATCCAGGCGCCAGCGATCCAGTTCCACCGCCAACTGCTCGGTGCTCCAGGGCTTGCCGTGCACTTCGAGAGTGACGATACGCTCGTTGGGGCCGACCTTGGCCAGCATGGCTTCGCCTTCCTGGCGAATAAAGCGCGCCACATCGGCGTTCTTGCCCCGGGTATTGAGCGGTATTTCCACCAGTTCAAGCGACAGCTCAGCGGGCAGACGCTTGGCATACTCGTGCCAGCCTTCTTCCACCCACTTGGGCATGCGTGAACCGACAGCGATCAGACGCAGGCGCACAGCCGTTCCTTATTCCTGGTCTTTGTTGAGCTTGTCGAAGTGCGCGTGGCCCACTTCCGGGCTGTGGTGCTTGCCATCGGCGGCACGGCTCTGCTCGGCGCCTTTCCACAGACGTTCCAGGTCGTAGAACTGGCGGGCGTTGGAGGTCATCATGTGAACGATCACATCGTCCATGTCCAGCAGTACCCAGTCGCTGTCGCCCTTGCCTTCTTCACCCAAAGGCTTCACGCCCTGGGCTTTGACGGCTTCGCGAACCTTGTCCAGCATCGCGCCGATCTGGCGGTTGGAGGTACCGGTGGCGATGATCATGAAGTCGGTGATGCTTTGCTTGTCGCGTACGTCCAGCACCTGGATGTCCTGGGCCTTAACGTCTTCCAGGGCGGCCACGGCCACTTTCACCAGCTCTTCGCCAGCCAGTTCCGGGCCCACGTGGGCTTCAACCGGCAGCGGTGCGCTTTTGAAGGTGCCTTTGCGCTTAACTTTGCTTACGTCTTTGTTCGTCATATAAAACTCGTTTTGCTCGTATGTTCGGGCGCTTGCTGCACGGTTCGTGCGTTCAAGCGCGCCTTTTCAGTTCGACGCACGGTAAAGCCCGTGCGCATCGATGTAGGCCAGGACCGCGTCAGGCACCAGGAAACGTACCGACTTACCGCTGGCCAGCAGTTGACGGATCTGGGTGGCGGACACCGCAAGCGGGGTCTGCCAGACGAATGCAATATTCCCGTTCGGCCCGGTCAGGGCCAAGGGGTCACTCACCGACCGCGCGGCCAGCAGGTTGCGCAAGGCATCCGGCGGTTCGCTGTCGGCATCCGGGCGTTGCAAAACCAGGATGTGGCAATGCTGGAGGAGCTCCTCCCAGCGGTGCCAAGAGGGCAGGCCGCAAAATGCGTCCCAGCCCAAAAGCAGAAACAACTGGTCATCTGCGGCCATCTCGGCGCGCATCAGCTCCAGGGTGTCGACAGTGTAGGACGGTTTATCGCGCTTGAGCTCGCGGTCGTCCACCATCAACGGCTGTATGCCCTCTACGGCCACCTGCACCATTTCCAGGCGCTGTTGCGCTGACACCTGCGGCGTATCGCGATGCGGCGGCCGAAAATTGGGCAGCAGCCGCACCTCGTCCAGCGCCAGGGCATCGGCGACTTCCAGGGCACTGCGCAAATGGCCGATGTGCACGGGGTCGAAAGTACCGCCGAGCAGCCCGATGCGTTTAGCCATCAAGTGCGCACATGACCGTCGCCGAACACTACGTACTTCTCGCTGGTCAGCCCTTCAAGGCCAACCGGGCCGCGTGCATGGAGCTTGTCGGTGGAGATACCGATCTCCGCCCCCAGGCCATACTCGAAGCCGTCGGCAAAACGTGTCGAGGCGTTGATCATCACCGAAGCGGAGTCCACTTCATTGAGGAAACGCCGGGCATCGCTGAAATGCTCGGAAACAATGGCGTCGGTGTGCTTGGAGCCGTATTTATTGATGTGTTCGATGGCCTGATCCAGGTCGTCGACGATGCGAATCGACAGGATCGGCGCCGTGTATTCGGTGTACCAGTCTTGTTCAGTCGCTTCGATCACATCGCTGCCGAGCAGTGCACGGGTACGCTCGCAGCCACGCAGTTCCACGCCCTTGTCACGGTAGATGGCAGCCAGCGGCGGCAGCACGCGCTCGGCAATGCCGGCGTGCACCAGCAGGGTTTCCATGGTGTTGCACGGCGCGTAGCGGTGGGTCTTGGCGTTGTCGGCAATGCGAATCGCCTTGTCGAGGTCGGCGGCTATGTCGATGAAGACGTGGCACACGCCGTCCAGATGCTTGATGACTGGCACCTTGGCATCCCGGCTGACGCGCTCGATCAGGCTCTTGCCGCCACGGGGCACAATCACGTCGACGAATTCCGGCATGGTGATCAACGCGCCCACAGCCGCGCGGTCGGTGGTTTCCACCACTTGCACCACTTCAGCTGGCAACTCGGCCACGGCCAGGCCTTGCTGGATGCAGGCGGCGATAGCACGGTTGGAATTGATCGCCTCGGAGCCGCCTCGCAGGATGGTAGCGTTGCCCGACTTCAGGCACAGGCTCGCGGCGTCGATGGTCACGTTCGGACGCGACTCGTAGATGATGCCGATCACACCCAGCGGCACGCGCATCTTGCCGACCTGGATACCGGACGGCAGGTAGCGCATGTCGCGGATTTCACCGATGGGGTCAGGCAGCTTGGCCACCTGACGCAGGCCTTCGATCATGTCGTCGATACGTGCCGGGGTCAGTGCCAGGCGATCCAGCAAGGCAGGTTCCAGGCCATTGGCGCGACCGTTGGCCAAGTCCAGTTCATTGGCAGCGGTCAACTCGGAGCGCGAAGCATCCAGAGCATCGGCAGCCGCCAGCAGCGCACGGTTCTTCTGTGCAGTGCTCGCACGGGCGATCAACCGCGAGGCCTGACGGGCAGCGCGACCCAGGCGGGTCATGTAGTCAAGAACGGACTCAGTCATGGTCAGGGAGTCTTGGCAAAGAGGAAAGCGGCAGATTATAGCTGTGACGCCGCTCGACTGACAGCGGTGAGGGGCGGATGGTCGAAATGAACTGTAAAAACCCGGGGTTCAGCGGTAATTAAGGTGAGAGTTGTTATTATTCCGTCACATTTAGCCGTAATAACCCTGAACGCCATGCCCGGACTTACCGCCCCACTCCCCGCAAGCGCCCTGCCCGACGGCTTCTTCGACCGCGATGCACAACTGCTCGCGCAAGAACTGTTGGGGAAAATCATTCGCCACCGTGTTGGTGATCTCTGGCTTTCGGCGCGAATTATTGAAACCGAAGCCTATTACGTGGCCGAAAAAGGCAGCCATGCGTCGCTGGGCTACACAGAAAAGCGTAAGGCTTTGTTTCTGGATGGCGGTCATATCTATATGTACTACGCCAGGGGCGGTGATTCCCTGAACTTCAGCGCCCACGGCCCGGGGAATGCCGTGCTGATCAAGTCGGCTTACCCGTGGGTCGATGAAATCTGCGGGCCGGCGAGCCTGGCGCAAATGCTGTTGAACAACCCCAACCCCGACGGCAGCCCGCGCCCGGCGCAGAAGCTGTGCGCCGGGCAGACCCTGTTGTGCAAGGCACTGGGCCTGAAAGTGCCGATGTGGGACGCCAAGCGCTTCGATCAGGAACTGCTGTATGTCGAAGATGTGGGCCAGGTGCCCACACAGATTATCCAGACCACCCGGCTGGGCATTCCCAGCGGGCGCGATGAACACTTGATGTACCGCTTCGTCGATGCCGGCTATGCGCCGTACTGCACGCGGAACCCGCTGCGTCGCGGGCAGGTCGAAGGCCGCGATTATTTTTTGATCTAACGGGCGACACATCCCATGTGGGAGCTGGCTTGCCTGCGATAGCGGTGGGCCAGGCAACTTCCATGCTGGCCATGCCGCAGCCATCGCAGGCAAGCCAGCTCCCACAGTGGAAATTCACCGTCTCATTATGGAGTGGATTGTATGGGCCAATGGCTCGATAGCATCACCGGCTGGCTGACCCTGAACCCGCAATGGCTGGCAGCCGCGGTGTTTATTGTCGCGTGCGTGGAGTGCCTGGCCATTGCCGGGCTAATCGTGCCGGGCACGGTATTGCTGTTTGCGATTGCCGCACTGGCCGGCAGCGGTGCGCTGTCACTGAGTGAAACCCTGCTGCTGGGCTTCCTCGGCGGTCTATTGGGCGACGGGGTTTCCTACTACCTGGGCCGACATTTCCATCAGAACATCCGGCGCTTGCCGGGCCTGCGACATCATCCGGAATGGATGAATGGCGCAGAAACCTACTTCCACAAGTACGGAATCGCCAGCTTGCTGGTCGGGCGCTTCATCGGGCCATTGCGCCCCATGCTGCCGATGGTCGCCGGTATGTGCGACATGCCGTTCCCGCGCTTTGCGATCGTCAGCCTGATCGCCGCCGCCGGTTGGTCAGTGGCGTATCTGCTGCCGGGCTGGGCAGCCGGTGCCGCGTTCCGCCTGCCCTTGCCGGAAGGTTTCTGGCCGGAAGCGGCGATTGTCGCGGCGTGCCTGGCGGCGCTGTTGGGATTAAGTTTGAACAGCAGCCTGCGCGCCCATCGTCGCGCAACGTTGTGGATCGGTTGTGCCAGCCTGACCTTGCTGATCGCGCTGTTTATCGGCTACCCGCATCTCAATGACTTCGATCAGGGCCTGAGCGCCCTGGTGCAGGAGCATCGCAGCCCGTGGCTGGATGAGGTGATGGTGCGGATCACGCAATTGGGCGAGTTCAAGAAAATGTTCGTCGCCAGCGCGGTGTTCACCGCCCTGTTGTTTGTGGCCCGGCAATGGCGCCACGCGCTGTTTGTGGGAGCGACCCTGGCAGGCGCGGCGGTGATCAACACCGGCACCAAGCTGTTTTTTGCCCGCGGCCGCCCGGAGATTCTGACCGACCCGTTGACCAGTTTCAGTATGCCCAGCGGCCATGCCTCCGGCGCTTTTGCGTTCTTCCTGGCGCTCGCGGTATTGGCCGGTCGCGGCCAACCCACGCGATTGCGCCTGACCTGGATGCTGCTGGGCTGCATACCCGCCGCATTCATTGCTCTGTCGCGGGTTTACCTGGGCGCTCACTGGCCCAGCGACATCCTCGCAGGCACGCTACTGGCCATGACGGTGTGTGCATTCAGCCTGACCGTGATCCAGTACCGCAGCCCGCTGCCGGCAATGACGCAAAAAGCCTGGTGGCTGGTATTGCCGGCGGTGGTGGCGGTGCTCGGCTTCATTGCATTCACCGGCACCTCCCATGCATTGCTCAGGTACGCCTACTGACCCTTGGCCGGGCCAATCCAGTCCACTGAAGCAGAGCGACGCTCCACGCAACGCTCGCGTCGCTCCAGCAGCATCTCGTCGGCAATGTCGGCGGCGCGCTCTGCGATGTACTCTGCGCCCCGGGTGGCGTCCTGCTGGAGCAATTGCGTGGTCACGCTGACAAAATACGTGTCCCAGGCGACTTGTTCCGATGGTGTCAGACGAATCATGGTCATCCCCGATCATTATGGTGTGATCGGAAAATATTGCAGGCGCCGCGCCTGAAATGACGTAGCAAAATCCGAAAGCAACCGCAGAAAATTCTGTATCTCAGGTGAACAACTCACCCTGCAATTCATCCAGCAACATCTGAATGGCATCCAGCCGCTGCTGCGGATCGTCAATTCGCAGCAAGTCGACCTTATCGGCGTCGGTAAACGGCAGCAGGTACGCCAGTTGGTTGCCGAGGGCCTGCTGGCTTTCGGCATGGGCGTTCATCTCCAGCGAAGCCACCATCGGGTGCTCCGCCAGGGCCTCCAGCAGCGCCAGCAAGTCGGCGTCCTCTTCTTCCAGAGGCCGATCCGGCATCTCCTCCAACCATTTAACCTCGGCCACCAGCAATTGATCTTTCTGCACCGTGACGTCTAGTACGCGGAAACGCCGGCCACCCTCGACACGAATCCCCAGCAGGCCATTGTCCTGCTGTTTGAAGTCGCGAATAAACGCTTCGCAGCCGATCAGCGCGTAGCCGTCCGGGGCTATGCCCACTTCCTGGTCATTGAAGATGCACACCACACCAAAGCTTTCGCCCTTTTTCATGCAGCGACTGATCATGTCCAGGTAGCGCGCCTCGAATATCTGCAGGTCGAGGGTGCAGCCTGGGAACAGCACAGTGTTGAGTGGGAACAGCGCCAGACTCATAACGGTTTCCTTAAAACCCGGGTTAAACAATTACCGACACGGCCAACGGCAGAAACACCGCCGTCGCCACGCCCATCAGGCTCATGGCCAGCGCCGCAAAGGCGCCGCACTCTTCGCTTTCCTGCAGGGCCACCGAGGTGCCGACCGCATGGGCGGTCATGCCCAGCGCCATGCCCCGCGCTTCAGGGCTGTGCACGCCCAGGCGCGACAGATACGCCGGGCCGATCATCGCGCCGACCACCCCGGTGATCAGTACAAACACTGCCGCCAATGCCGCCACGCCACCAATCTGTTCGGCGACCAGCATGGCAATCGGCGACGTCACCGACTTGGGTGCCATGGTCATCAGCACCCTGTGTTCGGCACCAAACCACCACCCCAACAGCACACACAAGCCGGTAGCCAACACCCCGCCTACCACCAGCGTAGTAAAAATCGGCCAGAACAATTGGCGAATCCGCCGCAGGTTGAGATAAAGCGGTACCGCCAATGCCACCGTCGCAGGCCCCAGCAGGATCCCCATGATCTCGGTGCTTTCGCGGTACTCGGCGTAACTCAGGCCACAGGCGAGCAACACACCGATCACCAGCAACATCGACACCAGCACCGGTTGCAGGAAGATCCAGCGGGTTTTCTCATACCCCGCCAGCACCAGCTGATAGGCGCCCAGGGTGATACCGATGCCGAACAACGGATGATGAATGACCGCCGTCCAGGCGCCCTGCCAGTCAAGCATCATTGGTCCTTCTCCTTGCGCCTGACCATCTGCTGCATCAGCACACCGACAAAGCCCATGGCGATCACCAGCGACAACACCAGCGCCCCGACGATAGCCCAGAAGTCCGCGACAATGTCCTTGGCGTAGACCATCACTCCCACGGCGGGCGGCACCAACAGCAACGGCAGATAACGCAACAGGCTGCCAGCCGCCAGGCTCAGCGGCTCGCCGACTTCACCGCGCCAGACCAGAAAGCCCAGCATCAGCAGCAGCCCGATGATCGGCCCCGGCAGTACCGGCAACAGCAAATGATTGATCGCCGTACCGATCAATTGAAACAGCACCAGCCAAGTCAGGCCACGTAACAGCATCCCGCTCTCTCCCCCCTCAAAGCCCATGCGCATTATAAGCACGCCCGCCCTATGCCCAGGCATTCGCCAAAAGCATGTTGGGTTGACCGGGCCATTTGCCCATGATGATCTACATTGGTTCTCTGTATCCCATATAAAACCCCTTATCAACGGGGGATAAAAATGATGAACCCAGGAGAGACGCAATGCCCTATGTACCCGTAGCGCAGCTCAAAGATTATGTCGGCAAGGAACTGGGACGTTCCGAATGGCTCACCATCGACCAGGCGCGCATCAACCTGTTCGCAGAGGCCACCGGCGATCATCAGTTCATCCACGTCGACCCGGTCAAGGCCGCACAAACCCCGTTCGGCAGCACCATCGCCCACGGTTTCCTGTCACTGTCACTGATGCCCAAGCTGATGGAAGACATCCTGATCATGCCCGAGGGCTTGAAAATGGCCGTCAACTACGGCCTGGACAGTGTGCGCTTCATCCAGCCGGTGAAGGTCGACTCCAAGGTGCGCCTGAACGTCACGCTCACCGACGTCACCGAGAAAAAACCCGGCCAATGGCTGTTCAAGGCCACCGCCACCCTGGAAATCGAAGGCCAGGAGAAACCTGCCTATATTGCCGAGTCGCTGTCACTCTGCTTCGTGTAAGGCCGACCCTGTGGCGAGGCAATAAACCTTGCCACAGTGTATGTAAATTTATGTATGAATCTCGCGGCTGCGGCATACTCGGCGCTCAATTATCCGGATCCCGCTATGCGCCCACTCGCTCCCCTTGCCCTTGCCCTGTTGCTGACCGCTTGCGGAGACGGCGAATCGCTGTTGCCGCCCGATGCGCGCCTGCCCGATGGCGGCCGCTACCGTGGCGATGTGGTCAACGGCCTGCTGCAAGGCCAGGGCCGCGTGGACTACCCCAACGGCAGTTGGTACGCCGGCCAGTTCGATAAAGGCCAGTGGCACGGCCAGGGCGAATGGCATGGCAGCAATGGCGAAGTCTATAAAGGCCAGTTCCAGCAGGGCCTGTTTGATGGCCAGGGCAGCTTGACTACCACGGGCAGCAGCTATGTCGGCAGCTTCAAGAACGGTCGACGCGATGGCGAAGGCACCCTCAAAGAAGGGCAGATGACCTATCGCGGCGAGTTCAAGGACGACCAGTACGCAGGCCTCGGTCGCCTGGAATTGGCCGATGGCAGCCAGTACCAGGGCCAATTTGCCCACGGCAAGCCCAATGGTGAAGGCCAGCGCAATGACGACAGCGGCAATCAGTTCAGCGGCCACTTTGTCGATGGCCAACTGGAAGGCAATGGCACCTTCAATAGCGCTGAGGGCGATATCTATATCGGCCAATTCAAGCAGAACCAACTCAACGGCAAAGGCCGCTATGAAAACGCCGACGGCGACGTATGGGTCGGCCAGTTCAAGGAAGGCGCCCTCAGTGGCAAAGGCGAATTGATTGGCGCCGATGGCAGCCACTACGTCGGTCAGTTCAGTGACTGGCGCTTTACCGGTGAGGGGCGCCTGAACCTCACCGATGGCAGCTTCTATATCGGTGGCTTCGACAGCGACAACTATCAGGGGCGTGGCACCCTCGTGCTCACCGACGGCACCGTGCAGGCCGGCACCTGGGTCAATGGCCTGCGCGTGCGCGATGCCGATGGCAAGTTGCTGCCCGACCCACTGGAAACCGGCCTATTGGCCCAAGGCCGCTTGCTCGACGAGGCCCTGGCCGCCGTTCCGGCCTCGACACCTGCCGTCGAGCTTTATACGTTGGCGTTGGCAGGTGACGGCAAGCAAAGCGTGTTTCTGCGCGAAGCCGATTACGTCAGCAACCTGCTCACCACCCGCTTCGGCGCGCGCGGGCAGGTCCGCCTGGTCAACCACCGTGACCACATCGCCGACCGTCCGCTGGCCACCCGCGAAAGCCTGCGGCGTTCCGTGCAAACCCTGGCCGAACGTACCGGGCCCGAAGACCTGGTGTTCATCTACTTGACCAGCCACGGCACCCATGAACATGAGTTGGTGCTCGACCAGCCGCGCATGGAACTGGCCGACCTGCCCGCCGATGAACTGGCCGCCGTGCTGGCGCCGTTGAAAAACCGCGACAAGATCATCGTGATTTCCGCCTGCTACTCCGGCGGTTTCATTCCGGCCCTGAAAGATGAGCGCACGCTGATCATGACGGCATCCCGTGCGGATCGCGTGTCCTTTGGCTGTTCAGAAGAGGCGGACTTTACCTACTTTGGCGATGCCCTTTTCGCACAAGCCTTCAACCAAACGGACGATTTGCAACACGCGTTCAAACTGGCACAACTGCATGTGGCCGAACGCGAACAGGCGAACAACTTCGAAGCCTCAGAACCGCAGATATGGGCGCCCAAAGGCGTGATCGCCCATTGGCAACTATTACGCAAACAGCAGGCACGAAAGGCGCTCGAAAGCGTCTCAATGAATAGCAAGGAAGCCAAAGGCAACTAAGCTGTAACGTGTAACAAGGGGGAAACATCATGTACCTGACACCTCAGCATATCTTGCTGGCCGGGGCCTCTGGCCTCACCGGCGAACACCTGCTTGATCGCCTGCTCAACGAACCCACCGTGACCCGTGTACTGGCGCCGAGCCGCAAGCCGCTGGCTGAACACCCACGCCTGGAAAACCCGGTGGGCGACCCTGCAGTGTTCCTGCCGCAACTGAGCGGCCGGGTGGACATTGCCTTTTGCTGCCTGGGCACCACGATCAAGAAAGCCGGCTCGGAAACGGCGTTCCGTGCGGTCGATCTGGACATGGTGGTGGCCTTCGCCAAGCGCGCTCGGGAACTGGGTGCGCGGCATCTGATCGTGATCAGTGCGATCGGCGCCGACCCGAAATCCTCAGTGTTCTACAACCGAGTCAAGGGCGAAATGGAGCAGGCACTCAAAGCCCAGGACTGGCCGCAACTGACCATCGTGCGACCTTCCTTGCTGCTGGGGGAGCGGCTGGAACCGCGTCTGGCCGAACAGCTGGCCGGGCCGTTGTCGCGTTTGATTCCGGGCAAGTACCACGGCATCGAAGTCTGCGAACTGGCTCGCGCCATGTGGCGCCTGGCGCTGGAAGAACAGGATGGCGTACGGGTGGTGGAGTCGGATGAGCTGCGCAAGCTCGGCAAGTAAGAACGCCAATCCAAATGTGGGAGGGGGCTTGAACTGGCCTAATGAATTTGGACACATCAATAGGGCGCTATGATGGCGCCC